>JACRCS010001035.1 GCA_016218905.1 Deltaproteobacteria bacterium | reverse complement strand
GGGGGAGGATCTGGGTGGAGTCCGAGCCCGGCGCCGGCTCCACCTTCTACTTCACGCTTCCGGTGAAGGAAGAGTAAGGGCAATCCCATCATTCCCATGACTCCTATACCCTCCCCTCATGGGATGTATGGGAGTTATGGGAGTTATGGGATCAAAACCGCAAACCCGGTGTCACTCCCCCACCCCCCAAGAGAAGAACGCCGCCAGGTCGGCCTTCAGCCTGGGGAGGGTCGCCTCGTCGGTGTAGAGCATGTGGCCCGAGTCGTAGAAGGCGACCCGCACGTTCCGTTCCAGCGCCGGGGCGATCCCCAGGTGGCGCACCGTGTGGAGGATCGAGAAGTACGGGGTCGCGAGGTCGTAGTAGCCGGCGGCCACGAAGACTTTGAGGAAGGGGCGCTCGCTGAGGGTCTCCTGGAGGCGGTCGGCGACGTTCAGGTACCGGTTCTTCACTCCGTAGTCCCAGGGGTGTACGCGGCCGGAAGCGAGGATCTCGTAATGGAGGTCGCTCGGATAGGCGAGCTCCGAGCGCAGGTAGCTGCTGATCGCGGCCTCGACCGCCCCCTGGATGTTCTCGTAGCTCGGGTCGTACTCGCTCCGATCCTGGTCGGGACGGGCGTCGAAACCCGTGACCCGGGCGTCGTAGATCCCCAGTACACGCTCCTCGTCGAGGAGGAGCTCCTTCAGGAACCGGCGCAACGGCAGCCGCAGGTTCGCCCGCTCGAAGACCCGCGCGGGGAGGCCGGTGAGCTCCGAGAGGCGGCGGACCGCGGCGCTGCGGTCGGCTTCGGGCAGGGCGGAGCCCTGGAGCAGCGCGGGGACGTACTCGCGCGTCGCGAACTCCTCGGCGGCGCGCAGGGCCCGCGCGCGGTCGGCCTGCAGCTCCGGCCCGAGACGCTTGTGATGCCAGGCGGCGGCCGTGTACGTCGGCAGGATGAGGGCGTGGGCGAGGTCGTTGCCGGGATCGAAGGAAATCGTCCCGAAGTCGAGCACCGGGGAGACGAGGACGAGGCCGTTCAGGTATAGTCCGAAGCGTTCCTGGAGCCGGGCGGCGAGGCCCACCGCCCGGAGGGCCCCGTAGCTCTCGCCCACGAGGAACTTGGGCGAGGCCCACCGGTTCGTCCGGCCCGTGTAGAGGCGGATGAACTCCCCTGCCCAGCGGATGTCCTCCTCCACGCCGTGAAACTCGCGCTTCTCTTCACCTGGGGCCGGCCGGCTGTAGCCGGTGCTGACCGGGTCGACGAAGACGAGGTCCGTGACGTCCAGGAGGGAGTACTCGTTGTTGACGAGGCGGTACGGGGGCGCCTGGGGCCCGCCGGCCGGATCCAGCCGGACCCTCTTTGGCCCGAAGGCGCCCACGTGGAGCCACGCCGAGCCCGCGCCGGGGCCGCCGTTGAAGCAGAAGGCGAGGGGCCTCTTCTCGGGCTCGGGCACCCCGTCGCGAAGATAGGCGACGTAGAACGCCGACGCCTTCGGCGCTCCCTCCTCGCCCCGGAGAAGGAGCGTCCCGGCGTGGGCCGTGTAGTCGATCCGGCCGCCGCCGATGAGCACCGACCCCCTCGTCCGCGAGAGCGTCTCGGTCGGCGGCCGGCTCTCCTCGGCGGGAGCGGGCGACGGTCTTTCCTCCTTCCCCTTGTGGGACGCCGCGGCCGGCAGCGCGGCGAGGAGCAGCAGGACGAGTAGGGAGCGGAGGAGGAGAGGGCGCATCGTCAGCTCCGTTCTTGACTCGATCCGGCAGAGTACCGCCGGGAGGGCAGGTGTAAAGCGGTTCCCATTCGTCCCATTAGTCCCATTAGTCCCATTAGTGCCATGGCTCCCATGGGTACAAAGCTGAGGCAGCAGATCTTCGAAGAGGAGCAACTATGCGCATAGCACGTTTTAGGGACGAAAGCGGGCGCCGCTGTTGGGGGGAGGACCTGGGGGACGGCACCGCCCGGGAGCTCGCCGGGAGCCCGCTCGAAGAGCTCGCGCCCACCGGCCGCCGGGCGAAGATCGCCGGGCTCCTCGCGCCGGTCGAGCCGCCCAACATCTTCTGCATCGGCCTCAACTATAGGGAGCACGCGCGGGAGACGGGTACCCCGCTCCCGGAGGAGCCGGTGATCTTCATGAAGCCGACGACCGCCGTCTGCCCTCCCGGCGGGGCGATCCGGATCCCGGCGTGCTCGACCCGTGGACCCGAGGTGGACTACGAAGCCGAGCTGGCCGTGGTGATCGGGAGGACGGCTCGGGACGTCGAGGAAGCCCGGGCCCTCGAGTACGTCCTCGGCTACACCGCGGCCAACGACGTCTCCGCGCGGAAGTGGCAGCGCCGGAACGGGGGGCAGTGGATCCGGGGGAAGTCGTTCGACAGCTTCTGCCCGCTGGGCCCCGTCCTCGTGACGCGGGACGAGCTCCCCGACCCTCAGGCGCTGGCCCTGCGCACGACCCTGAACGGCAGGGTCGTGCAGGAGAGCAGCACGGCCGACATGATCTTCCCGGTCGCCCGGCTGGTGAGCTTCCTCAGCCTCGACACGACGCTCCTCCCCGGCACGGTCATCCTCACCGGGACGCCCCAAGGGGTCGGGTTCATCCGGAACCCGCCGCTCTTCCTCTCGCCCGGCGACGAGGTGGTGGTCTCGATAGAGGGCATCGGCGAGCTTCGGAATAGAGTCGAGGAGCCAGAATAGTTCCCATAATTCCTATGATTCCCATAAATTCCCATGATTCCCATAATTCCCATACATCTCATGATGGGAAGTAGGGGAGTTATGGGAATGATGGGAGCCGCTAGAAACCCTCACCTTTCCTAGGAGGTCACCATGCCCCGCACGATTCGACTCCTCGCCTTCCTTGCGCTGACGGCCCTGGCCGGGTGCGGCGGCCGCTCTCCCCAGGGAGTGGCCCCGCAGGAAGCGCTCCAGCGGCTCGCCGCCGGCAACGACCGGTACGCGACGGAGAAGCTCACGCATCCGGACCTCACCCCCGAGCGCCGCAAGGTCGTCGCCGGCGGG
>JACRCS010001034.1 GCA_016218905.1 Deltaproteobacteria bacterium | reverse complement strand
CACAAACGACCCCTACTTCAGGCGCGCCCAGTGGTTCGCGGAAGTTAGGTTCCAGCCTCTTTCCAGAGAGGGCTGGCCCTGACTAGGAGACGACGTTGACTGAGTTCAGGGGGGCCCGAGGCTCCAACACAGGCGACGACTTTCACGAGCTATGGGCCACCCGCCACGCCATCCGTCTCCTGTGGAACGATGACGGGCTAGAGGCCGTGACGGTCGAAGGTCTTGCATCAAGCGATGAATCGGGCGCGACTGAAGACACTTGGGACGGGGTCGATTGCGCCCTGTACTTCGGTGGATCAAACGCGGCCACCGCGGACCAAATCGTTCTCGAACAGCTGAAGTACTCCGCCGCGACTCCGAAGGCGCAGTGGACCGTTGCCCGGCTCGTCGGGGGCCCGCGCCGCGAGAGGTCCGTCATCGCTCGACTTGTGAAAGCGTGGAAGGGGCTGAAGGAACTTCGTCCTGGCGGGTCTGTCCCTGGGGCGGTTCTTGTCACCAACCAAGCCATCGCCCAAGAAGTAATCTCCGCTTTTGCCCACGCGGCAGCCGCACCTCTCGTGACCCCAAGAAGCAGGCCGAAAGCCACCGCCAGGGCCGAGACCAGATTGGCCTATGCCGCGGGGTTAACGGCGACCGAGTTCCGGGAGTTTTCCGCGGCGATTCGTTTCGAGGGGGGCGCCGGCTCACGGTTTGTCCTCGAAGAGCAGGTGCTCCAGGCTATCGCGGACTGGACCGACCAGGACGTCCAGCCCGTCGTGACCGGACTCCGCCAGTTCATACGACAACGGATGAGGCCGGAGTTCGCCGGCGAGGCAATCACCCGCGAGTCCATTATGCTCCACCTCGGCGCATCGGAGGCCGGCGCCCTGTTCCCGTGCCCGTCTGAGATTACCCTGACCGAGACGCCTGTGAGCCGCGCTCCGGTTGGTGACGCCATAGGGCGCCTCTTGTCCGGCGTGCAGTATCTTTGCCTGCACGGGAGGGCCGGCGTAGGCAAGACGACAGCGCTGCAGGAGATCGAAGCCGCACTCCCGGCTGGGTCGCTTCTGGTCAAGTACGATTGCTACGGGGCCGGCCGCTACATGGACCCGAGCGCGCTTCGCCACCGTGCGACGGATGCCTTCCTCCAACTCACCAACGAGCTCGCCGCCCGCCTCAAGTTGCCGCTGCTTCTCAGCCGCCACCAGGGTTCAAATTACCCTCGGCTTTTTGCAAACAGACTGAAGCACGCTGCTGTCGCAGTGTCCGCCCAAGAGCCTGGCGCATTGATCGTGATAGCGATCGATGCCGCGGACAACGCGGTAACGGCGGCCCAGCGTCGAGTTCCGGCCGAGGCCTGTTTTGTCCACGAATTTGCGCACCTGACTGGCCAGCCGGAGAACGTACGTTTCGTCGTAACGGCCCGGACGGGTCGACTTCACGAGCTAGGACTACCCTCGTCTTACCAAACCATTCCCTTGGAGCCATTCAGCCGACTAGAAACAGGGGAATACGTCCGACGGGTTTGGTCCGCACCCGAGCCCTGGATCGACGATTTTCACTACCTATCAGGCGGTGTACCGCGCGTGCAGGCCTACGCGTTTAAGGTCGACGGCAAGGATCCGTCCGCCGCCCTGGATCGTCTGCGGCCCGACGGCAAATCGCTCGACGAGGTCTTTCGACAGCAGTTCGGTGCCGCGATAATGAAGAGTGGAAACCCCACCGAGGTGGCGAAGCTCTGTGCTGGTCTGATCGCGCTGCCGCGCCCTGTCCCCCTCTCCGATCTGGCCGCGGTCCTCGGCAGCACGGAAGCTCAACTCGCCGACGTATGCGCTGATCTCGCACCCGGCATTCGGGTCCACAACAACGAGGCCGGTTTCGCGGACGAAGATTTTGAGGACTTCGTGCGCAGCGAAGGCCTGGGCTACCTAGCGGAGGTACAGGACTCCGCTGCGTCATGGCTGCTTTCTCAAGCCGCAGGTGATCGGTATGCCGCGTTGAACGTTGCAGCCGCTCTCGCGTCAGCAGGCCGAGGCGCCGAACTCCTCGAACTCGTTGAACGCGAGCCCGCTCCCGCCGCCGTGGCCGACCCAGTACTGCGGCGCGAAGCCGAACTGCATCGTCTCCGTCTGGCGATCAAAGTCTGCCGCGAGGCAGGAGACGTCCCTCATGCGCTCCGGTTCGTCCTGATCGGTGCAGAGGGCATCAAGACCGAGGCCGCATTGCGCGAGCTGCTGGTGGAACACCCCGATATGACGGCGCATTTCGCGCAGGAGACCGCAGGGCGCCTGATTCTCTCCGACCCAGACCGGATCCAAGATCACGGGCCCTTGCTCTTCCAAAAGCTGGCGGTGGACGCGGATCTGGGCGACGCGATCTCCGTGAGGGAGGGGCGGCGATTGCTGAGAGCCTGGATGCAGGCCCGCGATCACCACTATCGAGGCAAGGAGGACGAGTGGCACCGTAGGGCATGGAAGATCAGTACCTCCGACATCTCAAGCGCGGTAGAGGCAACGCTGAAGCTGGACGGACCAGAAGCCGCGCTCCGAGAGTTGGGATCATGGAGGCCCTGGCACATTGCGTTGGAAGTGGCGGCGGCGCTTCCGTTTCGTCTCATCGCGGAAGGCGGCTTTGGCGCCATCGAGCCTATCGTAGCCTCTGAGCTGCTCGGACCCAGGGGACGGCTCTTCCTGCTCATTCCTCTCGCGCTCGCGGGCCGGCCGGTAGAAGTCGAAGGGATGGCACGCGGCTTGGAGGAACTCGCCCGTCGCAGACTGAAGTTGAAGCGCTTCTTTGACACCTACCACGACGGCCCATCCCCTCACGGGCTCGTGCTCGAGGTCGTCCTCACTGCCTGCGAGATCCTTGCCAGCAAGAATGCGGCGCCCGAGCTTCTCGATCAGGTGCTCGACGGCTATCTGGCGCCGGAACTCCGATTGATCGATCGGCGGCACCCGCATGAGGCGAGCAAACTAGACCTTCTCTTCCGCGCCTACGCCTTGCGAGAAGCGAGGGCTGGCCGGAAACCAGCCCAAAAGGAGATCTTTGCACCCCGCAGAGAGCCGACAGATGAGACCAAGAAGCGGCAAGAGGCACGAATTGCGGAAGAGCATGATCGGCCCTTGATGGAGTTGACCAACGCGCTCTTCGGCATCTATGCCGCCGTTGCCGATGCTCTGGTCAATCGAAGAACTGATGCTGAGCTGCACGAGGGTCTTGGTCGAGCCGTGGGGACTCTGGAACGCGAAGATTGGAGGATCTCGCGCCAGCACGGCTCAGCAACGCTTCGGCAACACGCAGCTAAGAGCCTTCTGGTACTGCTCGCTGCGGGGTACGATCCGCTGCCGCTAAAGAAGTTCGCCGCAAAGGTTCACGGTAACTGGCGTGCCGGTTACAATGTTCCAAACGATCAAGTCGTAGGGCGCATGAGCCTCTGGGGGGAGTTGCACGCCTCAGTGCTCGAAGATCTTGCCACAGCGGCGGGCGAAACTCGCAAGATGCGCATCGGTGCAGACGAAAAGTCCAAGACACTAGTGAGCTACGCCCGCTTGGTGAAGCCGATCAGCTCGCCGGACGCGAACGCCATCTTCAACGAAGCGGTGGAGGCTGCGAGCGAGCTGGATCGAGAGGTGATGGCGCAGATCCGCTTCTTGGACAAGCTGGTTGCACGTGGAGCCGGCGCATTCCCTGACCCGCGGCGGACCGCCCGCCAGGTGAGTGACATCGCGGCTGACGCTGCGATCCGACTGGAGGGTCACGATCATTTCCCTTGGGGCGAAACCATGTCGGCCCTAGTGACTCTGGATACTCCCCTCGCATTGGCGAACGTTGCCCGCTGGGACGACGAGGCGGTCGCAACTCTCGGGGAATCTCTGCCTCCCCTGCTCAAGACGGCGCTCCGCCATGCATCCCTCAAACCTGCACAGGCCGCAGCCCTTTCTTTGCTCTTGGACAACGACCACGGAATAGCCGCCGAAGTCTTGGAGCACGCCAGCGCTGCGGAGTTGTCCACCCTCCCTCGCATCGCCGAAGAAATTGCCTATGACGTTGTCGCTCGGCACGGTCTTCGCCGCAATGATGCCGTCACGTTGCTTCTTGAGAAACAGGGCGCCCTGGGCCCGTGGTCGCAGGCGCTTCGTCGGCAAGACGCCTTCCTTTCGGCTCTGCCGTCCGAACTGCTTCCCAAGGGGCGGCACGACGATCAACCTTCGACGGAAGCTGACGGCTCGCCCCCTAGACATACTTGGAATCGGGACACTCTGCTGGAGAGTGAGCAGTTCCGTTCGGCTGTCGAGGCTTTGCAGGAAGAAGGGCGCGCTAGGCACAGCTACGTCCCGATCAGCAGCATTCTTCAATCTGCCAGAAGCGCCGTCTTGCCGCGGGACCGCGTCGCTCATCTCGTAGCCCTTTCTGAGCTCGATGATCTGACTATCGGGAATGATGCCGTGAGGGCGCTCCTCGAGTCGATCGACGCATGGTGGGATAGTCCTGCCGTGAGAACTTGGTGTCGGACGAGACTGCCAGAGGTAATCGTCAGGCGACTTCCTGAGTTCTCGGGGTATCTGCGTTATGGGACCGACGACTTGGCCCCTGCACTCAAGCGAACAGGCCTCACTGACCTAGAGATTCAGGATCTCGTCCTTCGGGGAATTGAGCACCATGTGGACGGCTTCGGCTCCGAGTTCATCTTCGAACTCGCCGGCTTTGTCGGTGCCAACCTGGCCCCGCTCGAAGCGGCGGGGGTCACTGACTGGTACTCCGGGCGGCTCGCAAGCCGTATCCCGGCGGAACACCGAGATCAGACGAGTCCTGATTCGGCGCTGCCGTGCGACGTCGCGGAAGCCGTTGCGCGCTTCGTCTTCGCTTACATGGGCGATTACGACCTTCGAATGCGTTGGCGGGCGGCCCATGCATTGCGGCGCCTGGCGCGAGTGGAGGAGACCCCCACCTTGGCGGCTCTTGTCGCGCAGTATGGGCGACGTGAAGAGATAGCGTTCCGGGGTCGCCAACTCGCCTTCTACTGGCTGGCAGCACGGCTGTGGTTTGTCCTCGCGTGGGACCGCGTGGCCGGAGAAAGACCCGACATCGCCGAGCAAGCCGCATCGACTCTGCTTCAGATCGCCCTCGACGACACGTTCCCTCATCTCCTGGTCCGTTCGTTCGCCCGTGAGGCCAGCGAGAAGCTCATCTCAGCTGGCTGTGTTGTCTTGTGCCCAAAAGAGAAATCAGCTCTAGAGTCTGTGAACGAGACGTCGCTCCCCCGTGCGCCTGCTGCCAAGTCCACTCGGCGCCACTTCCCTGAAAGGGACCAAGGACGACGATTCAGATTCGACTGGATGGACACGATCCGCTACTGGTACGAGCCGTGGATGGGCGCGTTCGCCGACGTTGACGGAGAACGTTTCCTTCGCGAGGTCGAGCACTGGATTCTTGACATCTGGGGTTACAGGGGGGACGTGCGCGACACCGAAAAGGAGCGCCGACGAGGGCGGTTTCGGGATCGGGATTGGTTGCTCAGCAGCAACAGCCACGGCTCCACGCCCACGCTTGAGCGGCTCGACACGCATCTCGAGTGGCACGCGATGTGGTGTGCCGCTGGCGAACTGATGAAGACGGAACCGCTCGCGTCCCCCACGGAAAGCTGGGAGTCCTGGGATGACCTCTACGCTCAGGTGAGGCGCGAGAAGCTGTCGGAGCCCCCGCTATGGTCGGCGGATCTGCTAACCCCCACGCCCCTCGTTCCCCAAAATTGGGGAGGGAAATCATCTCCGCTCGACGAGTGGACGCTCGCTGTCTGCGAAGCCGACCACCGCGCAGAACTCTTTCCGAGTGATCAGCCGGAGTACGTGGTCGTCGACGGCGACTCCGAACGGCGGGCCGGCGATCGAATCGAGACGATTAGTATCTCGAGCGCCCTCGTAGATCCTGGGACAGGCGGCTCTCTTCTTCGCGCCCTCCAGACAATGGACGATGCCTGGGACTACAAGCTGCCCGAAGAGGGGGAAGATCATGAGATTCAGCACGGACCGTACCGCCTTCTGGGATGGCTCCGGAACCCGAGCCGAGACACCCGAATGGACGGGAAGGATCCTCTCCGAGGTTACGCTACCATCATCACTGCCCGTCCGGGGCGCCGTGTGGCCGACGCTTGCGGCCTGGCCCGGGACAAGGATTGGCGCGCCCGCTGGTCAAGAGATGCGGCTCAGCCGCCTATGTTCGTCTTCGAAACGTGGGGCGAGGAAGTCAAAGACGAAGAGCGGTACATGGAAGGCATCGCGGTAGCTGGCCGACGTCTGCTTGCGCACAAGGAGCAGCTGCGAGACTTCCTGCAGGCCCAGCAGTTGGACCTGATCGTAGAAGTGGAGGTGAGGAGACGTGGGCGAGAAAGTGGACGATACTCTGGCGAGGAAGAGAAGGAGAAGTCGGAAGGCCGCTTCGACCGACTCTACCGGCTCAGCCGGGAAGGCGCTCTCGAGGTCGCCGAGGGACGTATTGGCCCTTGGACCGGCAATCGTCCGGCAACTTGAGCTGGACGATCGGGGCGCAGTTCTGGAGCGCTGGCTTGCTCATCATCTCGCCGAGCTGATTTCGGAAGCTGATAGTGCGGTCGGGCCGGGGAAGGCATTAGCCGAGAACCGGGCCGTCGACCTCATTCTCAAGCTCTGGCTACATCGGCGAGCCTTGCCCGAGACTGCCGACCCGTTGGGCGGCTACCGGGACGCCATTGCGGTGCTCGGGCGTTTGATGCCGGATGCGAATCCCTGGAGACGCTACCGAAGAGACGGCTCCTACGAAGACCTGCTCTATGAGATGTTCGACACTCTGACCCGTATCGTACTTGGCGGCGTCCTGCTCACACAAACTGGCCGCACTCGATCCATCACCGAAGCCGAATCAACTGCTCTTGAAGATGAAGAGCGGCTTATGCATGCGCAACTCGAGACATGGATGCAGTTCTTCGACAGGCTTCCGCAAACGCCGGGGACCGATATCGAGATTGTGGAACCTGCAGAAACGGAGGAGACCGAGGTTCAGGGCGGCCTGACGGAAGTCGAAGCGAAGAATGTTGCACCAGAGCAGCAAACGGCCCGTCTGGGGCGGGATGTTCACTCCGCGATCGTCGAGAATTTGGAGAGTCTGCAGTCTGACTTGGGCGAGTTGCTGACACGCTGGAAGCGCAGGGCGCACGGACTCTGCGATTTTGACGAAGAAGCCTCGATCGAGGATTGACTTCCTCTGCCTCGGTGAAGTGCTGCGCATACCCTGGGAGGTTGCAGCAGACCGTGGTCGGAAGCGCGGTCGTCTGGTGAGGCGCATCAGTGCGCCCCAGCGGGTGTCGCTCCACACTCCGCACTTTGCGCCACACTTTGAGCCCCAGGAAACCGAAGCCCGAAGGGAGCGGGGATGCTGGAAGTGCCACACCAAGGGGGGAGTACGCGTCAGTTCCTGCCCCCGTCCGCCGCCCTCGAATCCATCCTCCACGACGCCCGGATGTATCCGGACCCGGAGGCCTTCGCCCGCGTGCTCGTCGCCCTGGCGGGAGGTGAGGCTACCCTGGGCGAGGCCGAAGAGGACTCGGGCTGGCCCGTGGTGGGGGTGTGGTACCGGACGCCCGAGGCGGAGGAGGCCCAGTTCATCCGAGAGCGCGCTTTCGCCGAGGCCCTGACCGGGGCTCTGAGCGGAAGGGTTCCGGCGGCGGAGGTCTTGGCTGAGGCCTATTCGCTCGTGATGGACGTCCGAGCCGCGGCTGGAGTGAACGACGCCGGCGAGCCCGGACTCTGGGTGCACACCGAGATGGAGAAGTTCCGCTGCCTCCAGTGCGGACATTGCTGCCGCGGCCTGGGCGATGCCTTTGCGACCAGTGCCGACATGGACGACGTCGACCGCTGGGAACGGGAGGGCCGCTTCGACATCCTGGAGTGGGTGGACCTGCGCCTTCGAGATGTCGGCATGATGGACTTGTGGATCGATCCGGCCACCGGCGACGAGGCGACGCGCTGTCCGTGGCTGCGGAAGGTGCCGCGCGAGCACCGGTACCGCTGCCGCATCCACGACACCAAGCCCCGCCACTGTCGGGAGTATCCGAAGTCGAAGAAGCACGCGCTAATGACCGGGTGCCCAGGGTTCCAAGAGCTTCCGGGGGGCAGGAACCACTATTACTCGGACCCGAGGGAGCTGAGACGCCCGTGAGCCTTGCCGATTTGCAGCGCCTGATCGCCTCCGGCGAGTCCGAGACCTTGGAGGCGGCCCGGCCACCCTGTTCGAGGGGGTCGGCCGCCGAGGAGAGAATCCCATGATGAGTGACAACGACCGAAGGGTCCTGGGTCTGTTTGCTGAGCGGGTGAGAACGCTCTATCCGGAAGCCCGCGTTCTCGCATACGGCTCTCGTGCCCGCGGGGACGCTACCTGGGAATCCGACCTGGATGTCTGCGTGATCATGCCCGCCGTCACCCGTGAGATCGAGGAGAAGATCGGCGAGATCTCCTGGGAGGTCGGCTTTGACAACGACGTCTTGATCACGGCCGTGGAGTTCGAGCAGGGCGACTTTGAACGGAAAGCCAACGGCGGCCATCCTTTCGTGGCGAATGTCCTTCGAGACGGAGTGGCTGCGCGATGACCGACGTTCTGAAGGAATTGGCGCGATACCGGATGGACCAGGCCCGCGAGGCGGCCAGAGCCGCCCGTGCCCTCATCGAGGGCAGCCTCTTCCGAGACTCGGTGAACCGTTCCTACTACGCGATGTTCTACGCGGTACTCGCCCTGCTGGCGACCCGCGCCCTCGGCACCTCGAAGCATTCGGCCGCTATCTCGCTTTTCGATCGCGAGTTCGTCAAGGACGGGCTCGTCTCGCGAGAGCTGTCACGGTGGCTTCACACGGCTCTCGATAAGCGGCTCAAGGCGGACTACGCGGAAGAGCCCGTTCTGGTGACCGCGGAGGAGGCCGAGCGCCTGGCCGACGAGGCGGGCCGGTTCATCGCCGCGGTAGCCGACTATCTCAGCGGGATCGGACTTTGAAGAGCCGATCCTATTGCCAGACTCTGCGAATCGACGTCCCTGACCTTCGGGCCCTCAAGGACCACCGGGAGGCGAACACGTTCAGCCTGCTGCTCGTCGCCCTGCTCGAACGCGGAGAGCCGATGACGCTCGCGGAGGTGGCCCGGCGTTTCAACGCGGCTGGGGTAGCCCCCGAGGCCGCGGCGCTTGCCTCCCTCCAGCGCTGCCGGCCCGCCCGGCCTCCGGTGTACCGGGAGGGCGACCGGTACGCGCTCGATCCCCACGACGACGAGCTCGACCTGTGGCTCTTCCGGCTTGGTCTCCGTCCCCCCAAGGTGCCCCAGATGAAGGTGGTTCGTCCCGAGCCGCCCCCGCTGCCCGGTCCTGAGGTGCCGCTGACCGCCGAGGAGCTCCGGGAAGCGTGGAAGGGGCTGAGCCTCTTCGGTTCGTGGTCCGCCCAGCGGACGGCCGTGGCCGTGCTCGATGCGCACCGCCGGCCCATGCGACCGGACGATGTGGTCGCCTTCGTGAAGTCGGTTACCCAATGGGCCGCACTTGGCGCCGAAGAGTCGCATTTCGGGCGCCGGGGCTCCCCCATCCGGGTGCGCGAAGACGTCCTGTGGGAGCTCGTTCCAGGACACGAAGCGGTTTCTGCCGCGCGCAGGGCGGTCCGTGAGCGGCTCACCCTCGTGCGCCGCTGGGAAACCGCGCGGCCGGACCCGGCGGTGATCGAGGCGAACCGGAAGGCCTACGAGTGCCGGCGCTCCGCCCACGCCGCGGAACTCGCAGCGCTCCGGCGCGTCGTCGTCTACGCGTTTCCCGCGAAGATGCCCGACGCTGTGGTCCTGGTGGATGTGGAGAAGCGTGAGGTCCAGACCTATCTCTCCGACGAGTTCCCGGCGCTCCGTGAACGGCTTGCCTCCTATGACATCATCGCTGCGGAATACGTGCGGGGCCTCCTCTCGAAGCTGACGTTCGATCCCTGCGACCGCCGGCTTGCGGAGCTCGGTCCGCCTCAGAAGACCATCCGCCTCAACCGCCGGGGCCGTACGCTCAAGATCACGACGGACCTCCTCGTCCAGGGTTCCCGCGGCATTTCCCATCCCTTTGGGGAGCCCGCGAAACTGGAGCGCTACCTGCGGGAGGGCCAGACGGAGAGGCTGCGGCGACGCCTCGAAGCCGACGCCAAGTCCCTGTACGCCTTCTACGAGTACGGACGGCTGCACGGCTCCGTGCGGCTCCGGTGGGGGTTCCTCGACGAGATGATCCCCGCGCCGTGGGTCCACCGGGACGAGTCGACCCTCTTCGATCTCCTGCGGGAGGCCGAGACCGGCGGCGAGACGCTGGAAGTCGTGTGGGGTTCGGCTCCCGGCTGGGCGGATCCCTGGGCGAGGGCCGTAACGTGCCGGGTCGAGCGAGACGCAGACGGCCACACCGAGTTGCTGATCGACGAGGCCGGTTGGGCCATCGACGACCGCGAGGTGCAGGCAGCGCGCCGTGCAGGCAAGTAGAGGGAGGCCGGACAAGGCCGAGCTGGGACCAAGTTGGGACCAAGTAGGGACCAAGTGCAACTACTGGAATATGCGAAGGAAGAGTGCTCAGTGGGTGAGTTGATGCGGGTCTTGGGCTGGCAGCATCGGACGAAGTTCCGCACCAAGTTCCTCCGCCCGCTGCTCGAGGCTGGCTGGCCATGACGATCCCGGAGAAGCCGAGGAGCAGCCTGCAGCGCTATGTCACAACCGGCTTGGGCTTGAAGGCGCTCGCCAAACCGAATCCAGGAAACGATCATGGGTGAGAAGTGGGACGAGGAAGATCAGGGCGAAGAGGAAGGCCTCTGGTTTGGGCCGGAGGGAACGGAGGACGAGGACTCCGCCTTTCGAGAGAGGGTGGAGCTCTTCGAAGCCTGCAGCCGCGACGAGCTTGCTTACCCCAAGATCTTCTCCGAGCTGGGCTTCACGTTCGTGGATGACGGGTGCGACGGCTACTGCCCCGAGTGCCCGAACCAGCGGACCTGTGCGACCTACCCCGAGCTGAAGGCCGAGTGGGAAGAGCTCTCGAAGTCGCGATGAGACGGCGGAGGCTCCCAGGAAGGCGGGGCGCTGCCGCCAGGACAGGGAGACCTCTGCGCTTGATCCGCGACCTGCCCGATTAGACGCGCTTGGATGCAATGGCTCGGGCCGTGCCGTCGCCAAGGGGGTCTTTCCGGGAAGGGTGGGAAGGGGGATCGATGAGCCGAGCAGGAGCGGTTGACAAGGACCTCGACGACCTGATCGAGGAGATCACAGTCGATGCTTACGGCGATGACGAGCAGCTCTGGGCCTTTCGACAGGTCTTGGAGGACGAGCTCGCCTTGCCGGCCGACGCCTTCGTGATTGGCGAGCCGGTGTCGGTGATCGAGATCGACTACGACGGGAATGTGCGCCGCGGCCTGACGGCGAGATGCCGCCGCGGGGACGGCACCGAGCACGTGGTCGCCGCCTCCGATGTCGTCTTCCCCGAGCGCTCGAGCGGTGCCCTCTACGTTGCCGCCTATCGCGAGTGGCTCGGTTTGTGATGTCAGCGCCCGGATCGCCGCGCTCCGAGGCGCGGATCCCGAGACCAAAACGTCCTTCGACCGGGAAGACCCCAGCCGCCGCGGTGCTTCAGCGGCTGGCCCCGGCCGAGGTGGCGGCCGTCCTGAACGTCCTCCTCGGGCGGTACCCGAATCTCCGGGAAGAGGCCGAGCGGATCGCCGTCGAGCTCCTTTCCTTTCCCTCGGCTGACGAGGTTTCGGAAGGCCTCTACACGGCCCTGACGTCTCTCGGGATCGATGCGCTCAACAGAAGATCAGGCCGGCAGCGCGGGCGGTACGTCGAACCCTCGGAGGCTGCGTGGGAACTCCTGGACGAGGCGGTGGAAGATGCCATGGGCGACATGAAGAGGCGGATGGAGCTCGGACTCGAGGAGTCGGCGGAGGTGATCTGCCAAGGCATCGTTGCTGGGCTTCGGAGGGCCGAGGAATTCCCCTCGGACGGTGTCCTCGCCTGGGCCCCGGACTTTCCTGCCGAAAAAGCCTGCCACGCGGTGGGCGAGTTCCTGCGCGCCTGCCCGAAGGAGAAGCGGAGGGCGGTACGTGACCGGCTCATAGGGGCCGTCGGCGAGGGCGCTCCGGACTGGTCGGATCTGCTCGACCGGGCCGCAAAACGCTCCGTGCAGGGCAAATGACCGTCAAGCCTCAGACTCGTATGCAAGCCGACGGAGCATCCTTTGCTTCCCCGGGGGCTCTGGGTAGACCGCGACCTCGTCTCATCCTGCCAGCTCGCCCAGGAGCCCGAGGTGCCGGGCCGGGTGACAATCGGGGACAGCCTCCTATTTCGTGATCCCCGATCCGGCCCAGGGGGACATCCGCCAAAGTCGCTTGGGTGAGCCAACGGCAGAGTGAGGGTTGAAGTCGCACGCAGACCATGCTATCTATTGCCATTAGTGGACTTAATAAAGGTTTTTGTGCGGAGTTCGTCAGTTAAACAACCCTTAATGGGCTATAAATGACTGACCGCTTGACGCCGGAAGAGTGGGAGGCCGAGCTCGGCCGGCACCTGCGAGAGCTCCGCCTCCAGCAGAACATCGACCAGCGCCGGCTCGCCGAACAGGCAGGCGTTGCCTTGAATGCCGTCAAGAATCTGGAGGCCGGGAAAGGGGCCACGGTTGGCTCCCTGGTCAAGGTCTTGCGCGCCCTGGGGAGGGCGGACTGGCTCAACTCCCTGGCGCCGGCCGTCTCCATCAGCCCTTTGCAGATGCTGAAGACCAAGCCGGTGCGGCAGCGGGCCTCCAAGGCAAGAGGGTCGCCGCGTGTATAGGCCAGTTGATGTCGTCGAGGTGCGGGTCTGGGGAAAGACCGTCGGCGCCGTGGCCCTTGACCCGAAGCTCGGGTACTACGCCTTTGAGGTTGCGCCCGCCTTCGTCCGTTCCGGCATCGAGCTCGCCCCTTCACCCTGCCGCTTTCCCAGGCGGACAGGCCCTTTGTCTTCCCCGCCCTTCCCGAGCTGACCTACAAACGCTTGCCGGGTCTCGTGGCCGATGCCCTGCCGGATGACTTCGGCAATGCGCTGATCGACGCCTGGATGGCGAGCAAAGGCGTGGACAGGACCCGCGTCACTGCGCTGGACCGGCTGGCCTACATGGGCAAGCGGGGCATGGGGCCTTGGAGTTCAGGCCTGCGCGCAGCCCCGCCGCGCCGAGCAGCACGGCCCTCAAACTCTCTCGCCTGATCGAAGGCGCCCGGCAGGCCGCGCGGGGGGAGATCGGCACGGATCACCTCGCCAAGGCAGCGCTTGCCCAGATCCTCCAGGTGGGGACCTCGGCCGGTGGAGCCAGAGCCAAGGCGGCCATCGCCTGGAACCCGGAGACCGACGAGATCCGCGCCGGCCAGTTCGAGGTAGGGGAAGGTTTCGAGCACTGGCTGCTCAAATTCGACGGCATGGGTGCTGATCGCGAGCTCGGCGGCTCGCAGGACTACGGCCGCATCGAGGTTGCTTATCACCGGATGGCCTGCGCTGCCGGCATCGCCATGTCTCCCTGCCGGCTCTTGGAGGAGAACGGACGCGCTCATTTCATGACGCGGAGATTCGACAGGGACGGCAACACGAAGCACCACATGCAAACCCTGTGCGGCCTTTCGCATCTGGATTACAAACAGAAGGCCACCCACGACTACAGTCAGGTCTTTCTGGTGATCCAGCGTCTTCAGCTCGACTACGCCGCCTTGGAAGAGGCGTTCCGGCGGATGGCCTTCAACGTCATGGCGGCGAACTGCGATGACCACACGAAGAACATCTCGTTCCTCTTGCGCGAGGGAGGGAGTTGGGAGCTGGCGCCGGCCTACGACGCGACCCACGCCCACAACCCCGCAGGCGAGTGGACGTCGCAGCACCTCATGGCGGTGAACGGAAAGTTCGCGGGCATCACCCGGGCAGACCTGCTCGAGGTTGCCAACCGCTTCGGCATCGGGACGGCGCCGAAGCTTCTGAAGCGGGTGGGAGAGGCGGTTGCCGCCTGGCCGGAGTTCGCGGCACAGGCCGGGGTTGCGGAACAGGAAGTGAGGAGAATCGTCGAACACCACAGGGTGGTCTGAGCCCGTGTCGGCGCTCAGATCTTCTGAACGGCCAGGGGCTCCAGAACCGCAAGTCCCTCGCTGACCGCAGCCCTATTGAGGCGCGCATCGAAGGACGAGAAGGCGATGGGTGCGCCTGTCGTTTCGGTCGCGAGCTCGAGGGCCGCGGCGAGATGAATGGCGTCGAAGCCGCGCAGACCATGCTTCACGGCCAGCCCTCCCGCCGGGCGCTCCGAGACCCCGATCACCGCGTACTCGGACCAGTCGCCCTCCAATGCCGCGACGATCGGAGCCAGGGACTCCGGCTCAATGCCTCCTTCCCGAGCTTTTCGGGCAAACGCCGCGGCTGCCTCGGGGTACGCCACGACCGAGGTCGAGACGACGGTCGCCTCGTCCACCCAGCGGCGCACCTGCTCGGAGTGAGTTTCCTCGACGTACAGCTTCACGAGACTGCTCGAGTCCAGGTACAGGATCATCTCCGGTCCTCCAACAGGACCGAAGAGACCTCTTCGCCCTCAACTCGGTGGCCCCTGAGCCCCCGCGGTTTGCCGCCTGCCCAGTGTAGCTTGCCCCGATCGGCCAGAGCCTTGACGGCCTGACGCTCTGGACTCAAAGGGTGTAACTCGGCCACGGCTTCCCCCCGATCGGTGATCAGAATGACCTGCCCCTTCCGGGCTTCTCCAAGGTAGTGGCTCAAGTGCGTCTTGAGATTCCTGATGCCGACGGTTTCCATCGAGACTCTCTCCCCGTCACAACGTGGCCCCCAAACAATCGTATGCGTGGTCACAGACGGCTGCAAGGACCAACTACAAGGCAGAGATCAAGTGTCGGCGAGTCCCCCAGCTCTGTCGACAGTGCATGAAATGGTGCCCCAGGGCCCCACCGAGGCATCACACACCCACATTCGACCGGATTACGCACCGACGCTCGCGCTGCGACGCTCTGGGGAGGTCGATGCGCGGCGCAAGCGGCTGAATGTAGAAGTTCGGTGGGCAGTCGTACCGTGTGAGCAGGATTGACATACTGGAAGCGTATTCGTCGGTCGATTCCCAGCACGAAGACAGCTGGTACCGGCAGCATCCCGTGGTTCTCTCCGGAGGCGTCCGCCAAGTGGATGCCGTAGCCGCGGTAGGCTTCGATGGTTGTGGCATCGACACGATACGCAATGCCAAGAGCCTGGGCGGCGATCATCTTGCTGTCGGACAGAAGAGAGAACGTGAGCTTGTGCTTCTCTCGGGTCTGTTGCAGATGTTCCGGAGAGTCCGGACTTACAGCGAGGATCTGGTATCCGAGGCGGGCGAGTTCAGGTTCGATGTATTGCAGCTGACCCAGCTGCTTATTGCAGAAGGGTCACCAGCCCCCGCGGTAGAACACCAGGACCGTCGGTTTCCTGGCAACCTCCTCGGCGAGGCT
>JACRCS010001058.1 GCA_016218905.1 Deltaproteobacteria bacterium | reverse complement strand
TCCGCCGTCCCGGTCTCGACCTCCCGCATCCCCTCCTCCATGGCTGCGACGGCGCCTCGGGTGTCGGTCTGGATCGCCTCGATCATCGTGCCGATCTCCCGGGTCGCTCGGGTCGTCCGCTCCGCCAGGACCCTCACCTGATCGGCCACCACCGCGAAGCCGCGCCCCTGGGCACCGGCCCGCGCCGCTTCGATGGCCGCGTTGAGGGCGAGGAGATTCGTCTGGTCCGCGATGTCCTCGATGGTCCCGACGATCTCCCCGATCTGGTCGCTGCGCTCCCCGAGGCTCCCGACGGTCCGCGCGGAGATCCGGACCCTCTCGGAAATCCGCCCCATGACCGCGACCGTCTCGCCGACCACGAGGGCGCCCGCATGCGCGGCCTCGGACGCACGATCCGCGTCCCGCGCCGCGGCCTCGCAGTTGCGGGCCATTTCGGCCGACGTGGCCGCCATCTCCTCGCTCCCGGCGGCGACGCTCTCAGCCTGGGCGGCGGCCCGCTCCGCTCCGCCGGCGATCCTCTCGGCCGTGGACGAGAATCGGCCGGAGGCGGAGGTCACCTCTCCGGCGTTCCGGGCGACCTGCTCGACGATCCCCCGTACCTTCCCGATGAAGACGTTGAACCACCCGCAGGCGGCCGCGACCTCGTCCCCGCCCGAGTCGTCCAAGCGCCTCGTGAGGTCTCCCTCGCCTTCGGCCACGTCCTTGAGCGTCGCGACGAGCGCCGTCAAGGGTTTGAGCACGCTCCAGACGATCGCCACGGCGGCGACGAAGATCATCGCCAACCCGGCGCCGCTCACCGCCAGGCTGGAGGCCGAGGCTCGCCGGATGATGCGGTCGAAACTTCCCGCGGCCTCGGCCGATTCCCTCGCGATGGAAGCGTTCACCTTCGCGAGCAGGTCCGCCATCTCTCCGACCTTCTTGTCGATGCGGTCGTCGATTGCGCTGATCTCCGCCATCCTCTCTCCTGGAGCCGCCGACTGGAGGAGCGGCAGCATCTGCTCTTCGTAGAGCGCGAAGAGCTCGGCCTGGGCCTTCGTCGCGCGGGCGACGAGCTCCCTCTCCTCCGCTGTGTCCGCGATGGCGGTGATCCTCTTCATCTCCTTGATATCTTCGTCGCGGATCTCCTTCCACTTCTGGGCGGACGCGCCCAGGTCCCGGTTGATGACCGCGTCCGCGATGACCTGGTACTCCTTGGCCCCCATGAGGGAGCCCTCCTGAACGACGAGGGCGTCGTTTCCCCTCCTCAACTGCTCGTGCCCGAGCGCGGAAAGCCTTGCGAGCGTGTACCACCCGAACCCGGCCAGGAAGAGCACGACCAAAGCCGTACAGACGGCATTTGCGAAGAGCTTCGCCTTGATGGTCTTCAGCATGTGTGCCTCTCGGGGACCGTGGGTGGAGGCCAGTAAGGCCGAAAATGGAGCGGCTGGGCGGCCACGTCTCTGAAGGATCGGGACAAAGGGGGCGGAACTTGATCCGGCGCGGTCCTGGCGCCGGGGCGGGCCGGCGCTAGACTCCGCGCGGGAAGCCGCCGCGCTCGGCGCGAGGGCCTCCAGACCCAACCCCCACCGGCAACGGAAACGCAAACGGGAGGACTGCCATGAAGCACACGCTCCGATCGTCCCTTCTCCTCTGTCTCGCTCTCGTGTCCCTGGGCGTCGCCGCTCCGGCGCAGGCGGAGGACACCGGTATGACCTTCTTCGTCACGAGCGTGGGGATCGGCAAGGGGGGCGATCTCGGCGGGCTCGCCGGTGCCGACCGGCACTGCCAGTCGCTGGCGGGGGCCGTCGGCGCGGGCCGCCACACCTGGCGCGCCTACCTCAGCGCCCAGGCGGTGGGTGGCACTCCGGCGGTGGACGCCCGCGACCGCATCGGGCGGGGGCCGTGGCGAAACAGCAAGGGCGTGGTGATCGCCCGGGACGTCGTCGAGCTCCACGGCCCGAACCACCTCACCAAGGAGACGGCGCTCGACGAGAAGGGGCAGACGGTCAGCGGGCGGGGCGACACGCCCAACCGCCACGACATCCTGACCGGCTCCACTCCGGACGGCCGCGCGTTCCCGCCGGGCGAGGATCGGACCTGCGGCAATTGGACCAGCAGCACCAAGGGTGCGGCCATGGTCGGCCACCACGACCGGAAGGGGCTCAACGAGGAGCCTCCGGCGAAGTCCTGGAACTCCTCCCATCCGTCCCGGGGCCCCGACGGCGGCTGCAGTCAGGCCGACCTGCGGAGCACGGGAGGAGACGGGCTGCTCTACTGCTTCGCGGCCGACTGAGCTGGCCATGACCGTCGGCCAGCTGAATTCGGCGGGGGCAAGCCCCGCCCTACGATGCTGCTTCGTCGCCGACTAGACCCCCAAACCCACTCCCAGCCCGAAGCTCCGCTGCCCATCGCCGGCAGCGGAGCCTCTTTCTTGGAATGCGCCTCAGAGTCGGGGACACGTTGGGCTGGCGAAGTACGAGTACTACCGGTGGGTCGAGTTCGTTCCCGAGCTGCCGAAGAGTGCGACCGGGAAGATCCAGCGCTGCCGGCGGCGCTGACCTCAGTCGGGGGCCGCGGCGCAAACCGGGAAGGGGGGATCCTCGTCCGCTTGCGGCCCGCGCAGCTCGAGGCACATCTCCCTCTCGGTCTCGGGAGGGCCGATCATCCGGAAGCCGACCTTCTCGTACACCCGAATGGCGGGCATGTTGTTGGCGGCCACGGAGAGCCACAACGTCCGGTAGCCGGCCTGCCGCGCGACCTCGCACGCCGACCGCGTGAGCGCCGTGCCGATGCCGCGGTTGCGGTCGTCCTGGTGGACGAAGATCATGTACTCGCACCGGCCCCCGGGCTCGATCTCCAGGAGGGCCGCGTGCCCGACCACTCTCTCGGCCGCGTGGGCGACCAGGTTGATGGCGCCCTTCGCGAGCATCTCGAGCCATCGGGTCCGCTGCTGCAACCCTCCCGGAGGCAGCCCTTGGGCCCGCCCCTTGGGCTCGAAGCCCTCGTACAGGCACTCGAGCCGGGCGACGTCCGCTCCGCAGCAGAGCCGCAGGGAGAAGGGGGAGCCGGTCTTGTCGACGTGAAGGGTGGAGCGGGACGCGGTGCCGGTCGCCACGGGGGCCTCCTGGTTCGACCGGATCGTAACGCGGAAAGCCGAAAAGAGGAAGCTCGGGATGGGAGGCCGCCTGCGCGCCGTCAGCTTTCCGCCGACCCCTCTGCGGCCGCGGCCTCTTCCCGGGCCTGGGCGGCAGGGGAGCAGAGCTCGGGAGAGCCGTACTGGCGGCAGAGCTCCTCCGAGAGGCCAAGGCTCAGTAGGTTCTCCTCCGCCGGCTCCTTCGGTTGGACGAGCCGGAAGACGCAGAGGGAGCGGGCTTCGAGCCGGAAGGGCTCTCCGCTCTGGAGCATCCGGACGAAGCTCGGCGCGCCGGCGGGGTAGCGGGTGTCGAGGACGAGGCGCCAGACGCCCTCCTGGCCCGGCTTCGGCGCGCGGAACTCGAGCGGCTCCCAGTGCGCGTTCATGAGGATCACGAACGTGTGATCCAGGATCGGATCGCCGCGCTCGTTCGTCTCTTCGAGGGCGTCGCCCCTCAGGAGCACGCCGAGGCAGCGGGCGAAGCTGTTTGACCAGTCCCCCGGCGTCATCTCCAGCCCATCGGGACGGT
>JACRCS010001024.1 GCA_016218905.1 Deltaproteobacteria bacterium | reverse complement strand
CGAAGAGGGACGAGTAGACGAGGACGACCGCGAGGCCCCAGTTCGCGAAGGAGAGCGCGCCTCCGGGGATCTGCTCGCGCCCGAGGCCCATGGCCTTCGAGACACGCGCCCAGCCTGGACCGCCGGGCCGGACGCGCTCGTAGAACGAACGGAGCTTCTCGTCGGGCTCCGGCTTCGTCAGGAACGTGACCGTGACCCAGACGATCGTGGAGAGGACGACGGTGACGAGCATCGTCCGCGCCTGGATCTCGAACTCGGCTCCCGGACCCGCCGCGACGACGCCGGGGCGCTTGAACCACCACATCGCTGCGAGGGAGACGACCATCGAGGCGGCCATGGCGGAGATCTCGCTCCAGGCGTTGATCCGCCACCAGTACCAGCGGAGGATCAGGACGAGCCCCGTTCCGCTCCCGAGCGCGAGGAGGAAGAGCCACGCCTCCGCGATCGTCCCGAGGTTGAGCGTGACGACGATCGAGGCGAGGAAGAGGCAGACGGTCGTCAGGCGCGCGGCGAGAACGTAGTGCTTCTCGGTCGCGTCCTTCTTCAGGAAACGCTTGTAGACGTCGTTGACGAGGTAGCTCGCCCCCCAGTTCAGGTGCGTGCCGATCGTCGACATGTAGGCCGCCGCGAAGCCGGCGAGGAGGAAGCCCTTCCAGCCCGAGGGGAGGAGGTCGACCATCGCCTGGACGTAGGCCGCCTCGACGTCCTTCTTCCCGGCGATCTCGACGCCTCCCGGGTAGAGGAGGACGGTGCAGAGACCCGTGATGATCCACGGCCAGGGGCGAAGCGCGTAGTGGCCGACGTTGAAGAAGAGCGTCGCGAGGATCCCGTCCCGCTCCGTCTTCGCCGAGAAGATCCGCTGCGCCACGTACCCGCCGCCGCCGGGTTCCGCTCCCGGGTACCACGCGGCCCACCACTGGACGGCGAGGAAGGTGAAGAGGGCGATCGCCGGCATCCAGGGGGACCCGGCGGGAGGGACGACGGAGAGCGCCGCGTCGAGCGAGCCGAAGTGGGCCGCCAGGCCCGTCTTCAGAGCGCTCATCCCGCCGACCGCCCGGACCGCGTAGACGGCGAGGACGATGACGGCCGTCATCTTGATGACGAGCTGGACGAGGTCGGTCCAGAGGACCGCCCACATTCCGGCTGCCGCGGAATAGGCGACGGTGATGACGAAGCAGATTCCGACCGCCCAGATCGGCGGGATCCCCATCGCGATGCCGAGGATCTTGACCATGGCGAGGGTGACCCAGCCCATGATGATGAGGTTGATCGGGAGGGCGAGGTAGAGGGCGCGGAAAACGCGCAAGAAGCTCGCTGGCCGGCCCGAGTAGCGGATCTCGGCGAACTCCACGTCGGTCATGACCTTCGCCCGCCGCCAGAGACGGGCGTAGAGGAACACGGTGAGCGTTCCGCTCATGACCATGTTCCACCAGAGCCAGTTGCCGGCGACGCCGTGCTTGGCGACGAGGCCCGTCACGACGAGAGGCGTGTCGGCGGCGAAGGTGGTGGCGATCATCGCGGAGCCCGCGAGCCACCACGAGACGGCGCGGCCCGCCACGAAGTACTCCTCGAGCGACTCGCCGCCCTTCTTCGTGAACTTCAGGCCGATTCCGATCGAAAGCGCGAAGTAGGCGAGGACGATTCCCCAGTCGAGAAGAGACAGGCTCATAGCGGTCGGGGATCTTAGCGGGAAGCCGGGTGTTCGCACTTGCCTCTCTCGCGCGCCTGCCGGATCATCCTCGACTTGAAGGAGCCCGCGAGTCGATGCGAGAGCTGGCGGTCGAGACCAGTCTCTCGGCGATCCTGGCGCACGGAAGGGTAGAAGCCGGCTTCCGTGCCCCGAGCCCGGAAGACGCCGTAGACCGGCTCCTCCGCCCGGTCCTCCTGGCCGAGGGCTTCTCCTCGGAATCGGCCGGCGCGGCGCTCGAGGGGATCCGGAACCGCGAAGGGACTGGCTCGACCTCGTTCGGTGCGGTCGCCTTGCCCCACGCACGGGTCGGCGGCCTCGGTCGAATCGTCGGCGCGCTCGGCGCCAACTCCTCGGGGGTCTACGAGTCGGGCCCGCCCGGAATCCGGGTCGTCCTCGCGTTCGCCTCGCCCGCTTCGGCGACCGTCGAGCACCTCCAGTTCCTCGCCCAGGTCGCGCGGCTCCTGCGCCAGGAAGAGACCGTCGCGGAGCTCCTCGCCGCGACGGACCCGGCAGGCCTCCTCGAGGCGATCCGGCGCCGGGAGCGCTAGCGGCCCGCGCTCCGGGCCGTCAGGCGGGACGCCGGTAGCTCTCCGGCCTCCGGTCCGAAAGAACGGGGAACTTGCGCCGCGCCTCGGCGACGACCGACGCCGAGACCTCTGCGACGAGGACGGCCTCCTGCCCGTACGCCGAGACGACCGTCTCGTCCCACGGGCCGACGAGGGCGGAGTCTCCGAGGTAGCGGAGGCCGTCTCCCTCGCCGACGCGGTTCACGCCGGCGACATACGCGAGGTTCTCGACGGCGCGGGCCCTGAGGAGGAGGCTCCAGTGGTGGCGCCGCCGCTCGGGCCAGTTCGCGATCACCGCGTAGAGGTCGGTCTCCTCCGCCGCCAGCCGGAACGGCTCCGGGAAGCGGAGGTCGTAGCAGACGAAGGGCGTTAACCGGAGACCCTCGACGTCCCACGTGACGACCTCGCCGCCACTTCCCACCACCTTCTCCTCGCCCGCGAAAGAGAACGGATGGATCTTCGTGTACCTGCGGACCGTCCCGTCCGGAGAAACGAGGAGCGCCCGATTCACCGGGAGCGGTTCAGCGGTCTCGGCCAACCCCGCGAGGATGTGAAGGCCGAGGGCCGCGGCCCGCTCTTTCAGGAACGTCTCCGTCGGACCGCCTTCGGGCTGCGCGATCCGCTTCGCGTCCATCGAGAAACCCGTGGCGAACATCTCCGGCAGGATCGCGAGTCGGGCGCCGAGCGCGGCGGCCTGGTCGAGGAGGCGGGCGGCGCGGGCGTGGTTGGCCGGGACGTCTTCCCAGGCGACGTCGAGCTGGAGGAGGGCGATTCTCATCGGGGCGATTCTCGCGCGTCCCGAGCGCCCCGCGTGGCGATCTCGCGTATCGATCTCGCGTTGACGCGCCCGTATGGCCACGGCTACCCTGCCGCCTCGCGCAGAGGGGGTGCCCATGACGGCACAAAAGGAACAGTGGGCGTCGCGCGCGGGGCTCGTCCTGGCGATGGCGGGCAACGCCGTGGGGCTCGGGAACTTCCTGCGCTTTCCCGCGCAGGCGGCTCAGAACGGCGGTGGGGTCTTCCTCATCCCGTACCTCGTCTCGTTCGTCCTGATGGGGATCCCTCTCCTCTGGGTGGAGTGGGCGATGGGCCGCTACGGGGGCCAGTTCGGCCACCACTCGGCTCCCGGGATGCTCGACCGGATGGGGAAGAGCCCTGTCCTGAAGTACATCGGGGTCTTCGGCCTCTTCACGAACCTGACGCTGGCAGCCTACTACTGCTACATCGAGTCCTGGACGCTCGCCTACGTCTAGCATTCGCTGAAGGGGACGTTCCGCTCCACGCCGGCGACGGAGTTCTTCCCCCGCTACCTGGGCCAGACCGCGGGGTCAATCACCTCCCTCCCGCCCGAGGCGACGTTCTTTTTCGCGCTGACGCTCGCGCTCAACGTCTGGATCCTCTCGCGAGGTCTCGCGAAGGGGATCGAACTGGCGGCGAAGATCGGGATGCCCCTCCTGATCCTGTTCGGCATCGTCCTCGCCGTTAGGGGGCTCTCGCTCGGCATCGGCGACCCGGGCGTCGTCGAGAGCCCGCTCAAGGGCCTCAACTTCGTCTGGAACCCCGACCTCTCGGGTCTCGCCGATTTCAACGTCTGGCTCGCCGCGGCCGGGCAGATCTTCTTCACCCTCTCCGTCGGCATGGGGTCGATCCAGTGCTACGCGTCGTACGTGAGAAGGGACCGCGACATCGCGCTGAACGCCTCGAGCGCCGGGTGGATGAACGAGTTCGTCGAGGTCATCCTCGGCGGGTCGCTCCTCATTCCGATCGCGACGGCCTACCTCGGCCTTGCGGCCGTGCAGAGCGCGACGTCGGGGGGGAGCGGCTTCTCGCTGGGTTTCCTGACGCTCCCGACGCTCTTCAACAACTGGGGCTGGTTCGCGCCGGTCGCGGGGGCCATGTGGTTCGGGCTCCTCTTCTTCGCCGGCATCACGTCGTCCCTCGCGATGGGGCAGCCGATCATGGCCTTCCTTTCGGACGAGTTCGGAACGGCGCGCGCGAAGGGGGCGCTCCTGTTCGGCGGCTGCACGTTCGTCCTCGGGATGTGGTGCGTCTGGCTCTACCCTGGGGGGTCGTTCGACGAGTTCGACTTCTGGACCGGGACCTTCTCCCTCGTCGTCTTCGCCCTCCTCGAGACCATCGTCTTCGCCTGGATATTCGGGATGAAGAAGGGGTGGGAGGAGATCACGCGCGGGGCCGACATGAAGGTGCCGACCATCTACCGCACCATCATCCCGTACGTGACCCCGGTCTTCATCGGGGTTGTCTTCGTCGGCGCCCTCATCCAGCCCGAGGGCGGCGAGTGGGCGGCCGCCCTCCGCGGTCTCTTCGGCGGTCAGGGCTGGCCGCTCTCGGCCGGGAGCGTCCTCGGCAAGCTGACGCACGTCGGGGACGCGGGAGGCTGGCGAGGCCCGAACGGGGAGG
>JACRCS010001051.1 GCA_016218905.1 Deltaproteobacteria bacterium | reverse complement strand
GGTGCCACGCCAGGGGGAGCTCAATTTGAATAGAACGCCCCGTTCTCTCCTTTGGGCGTGCCACTGAGCAGCAACGACGTGTCGGTTCCGTCTGGGCCAAGAAAGCGCAATAAAGTAAAGGTATTCCACCTTACCTCATTACCCTTTGGAGCGTCCCGGATAAGATCCCCTGTTCTACACGATCAGGGAGCAGGGGTACTCCCGAGAGACTCGATCCGAGCCGAATAAGCTGCCTTGAGAGAGGAAAGGAAGATCGGGTCGACGTCTCCCTTCCAGTTGGAGACTTCGGTAAATCGACGTGGGATCCGGACCGCCTTCGGGTCGAAACCAGTTGCCAGCCGTGCGACCCAGCGTCGCCGCTGGACGTTGGCGGACACCTCGGGGAGGGTGCCTGACAAAGTCTCGAATCCGAGAACACGAAGGCATTCCGAGAGGAAGGCTTCGCTGTAAATGGATCGAGCGAAGAGGCAGGCCACCATGGACGTCAGGAGCGCGCGGCTTCGCTCGTCGGCCGATAGAAACTCCGCCGCGGCGTCCACGTCCTTGCCCGAGCCCTTCTCGTCGTAGCTGTAGCCGGCCGCGTCCAGGTGGGAGTGACGCAGTCCGAGTGCCTGACTCACGAACGAAACCTCCCCGGTCGCATACCCCGCCATCTCCTGCCCCAGCACGCACGCGAAGTCTTCGCCGCCGTAGCGCGCCCCAGCCTTGAGGACTCCCGAAGAGAGCAGGCGGTAGAAGTCGGTTGCCCCGCGTGCGAGGAGGTTCAGTGCCTCCCGGTAGGTCCCCGCGTCCCCGAACCGAAGGGGCACCACGGTGTCCTTGTCCCCCACGAGCCCCTTCTCCCGGGCCTCGGTGGCCCAGGCGAGGGCCACGCCAGCCGACATCACGTCGAGCCCCAGCCTCTCCACGGCGTCGAGGAGGGTGAGCACCGCGGGTCCGTCGAAAACCCCGAGCATGGAACCCATGGAGAAGATCGGCTCAAAGTCGTAGGCGACCTGGCGGTAGAGATACCGGTTGTCCGCCTGGAACTTTTCCCGGATGAGCCCGAGGTGGATGCAGCCCACGGGGCAGCCGGACCAGGCTGTATTCCGGAGAAGGGAATCGTCGGCGAAGCGCTCGCCCGTGATCCCGGCCACCCCGGGGTCGCTCGTCTCCTGGAGGTTCTTGCAGGGGAGCGCCTTCAGGCCGTTTAGGACCACCACGTTCACCGGAGTCCCAAGGTTGTGGTACTTCGCCATCATGTCGGTGGCCGTGACCTGCTGGTGAGCTCTTGCGAAGAGATCAGCATACTCCCGGCCCTCCGGCAGCGGGAACGATGTATCCCCCACGATGCAGATGGCCTTGAGTCTCTTGACGCCCATGACCGCGCCGCCGCCGAGCCTGCCGAAGTGGCGAAAGGTATCGACGTTGATGCAAGCCATGGCGGACCCACGTTCACCGGCCGGCCCGATCCGCAGGAGGCTTCGGTGCCCGGCGCCCTGCAACATGCGGCGCAGGATCTTCCCGGACTGGTGCACGTCCATGCCCCAGAGGTACGCGGTCTCGCGAAGCTCCAGCTGTCGCGACCCCACGGTGACGCACGAGGGGCTGGCCGCTCTTCCGATGAGGACGAGGGCGTCGAGGTTCGCGAACCGGAGTGAGAGCGCGCAGCGGCCGCCGGCGTGGCTCTCCGCGTACTGGTCGTGGTAGGGCGACCGGAAGGCGCAGACCGTCTTGCTCATGAGCGGGAAGTACCCCGTGAGCGGCCCGATGGCGAAGATAAGGGGCTGCTGGGGGTGATTCCAGGATTCTCCCAACTGGCCGAACTGGGAGAAGAGGAGTGCAGCGAGACCGCTTCCACCGGCGACGTCGTTTCTGCCCTCCACCTCGACGAACTCTCCCTTTCCGGTTCCGAGGTCTACCTTCAGGACACGAAAGCAGTCTTGGCTCATGGCCTCACCTCTGCGACCAAGCGCTCCCGGGCGGTACCGGGGCGAGTTCCAGGCACTCGTGCGGGCAGAACGGGACGCACCGGCCGCAGTGGATGCAGACGAACGGCTCGCCGGCGGGGTCCAGGTAGATGGCATCTACCGGACACGCCGCCGCACACTTCGCACACCGGATGCACAGGTCCTTGCGAACGACCACGCCGCCACCGTGACGCTGACTGAACGCTCCCGTGGGGCACGCTTTTGCGCAGGGCGCGGGATTGCAGGCAAGACATGTCTTCGCCTCGAACCCTGTCGAAAGCCCGCCGGAGGAGGCAATGCGGATGCCTGCCGTGTCCCAAGAGAGACGATGGTGGACGATCCGTGCACACGCGAGCGAGCACGAGTGGCAGCCGATGCACCTCTCCATCCAAGGTGCGCTTAGCATCTTCGAGATCCGGTCCTTGGCCATGTGAGTTCCCGATGGCAGAGGCGTCGCAAGTGCGGTGGTCCGTCACGGTGGGCACGATCGACGATACCTGCGCCGCCGACCCGAGTCCAGGGCGTCCGAGAGACTGCGTCGGAAGGACCGAATCCCCTCGAGCAGAGTCTTGACATATAGGCTCACAGCATATATGCTGATAGCATCTAACAAGGAGGCTCCCAGCATGCCAGCACAAGATCGCCCGAGGGAGAGCGCAGTTCGGCCGACCGAAGCCGAAAGGGACTTCCTCGCCGCATACGACGCGGCGGCGTACCCACATCCATCGGTCACGGTAGACGTGGCCTTGGTCACCGCCGCTGCGCGCAGGTTAAGAGCACTTCTCGTCCGAAGGCACGAGCCGCCTTGCTCGGGCACATGGGCCCTGCCGGGCGGGTTCGTGGGGATGGCCGAGTCGCCGGACGAGGCGGCGGTCAGAGTTCTCGAAGCCAAGGTGGGCCTTCGGGACGTCTACCTGGAGCAACTCTACACATTCGGCGCGCCCAATCGTGATCCCAGGACGAGGGTCATCACGATTGCCTACTACGCGCTTGTGGACGTGAGCCGCCTGGAGGGTCTGACGGGGTTGGAGCATTCGCTGGCCGCCCTTCGGGTCCCCTGGGAAGGCGAGAGAGGAGGTCCGGTCGATGCACTCGGGAAGGGAGGGAAGTCTCTGCCCTTGGCATTCGACCACGCAGACATCCTGGGACTCGTGGTCAAACGACTGCGGGGCAAGCTCAACTACACCCCAGTCGGCTTTCAACTCCTCCCACCGGAGTTCACCCTGCGTCACCTTCAGGAAGTCCATGAGACGATCCTCGGGCACAGGGTCAACAAGGACTCGTTTCGAAGGCGCATGCTCGCCTCCGGACTTCTCACTCCCACCGGGGAGAGCGAAGGCGTCGTCGGACACCGGCCCGCCGCTCTCTACCGGTTCACCCAGGCGTCGGCCGCGTAGGCCGGAGGAGGACGTGTCATGGCAGAGATCCGACGATTCCCCGCCCTTCGCCATCTGCGAAGCGAGTCCACCTCCTTCATCGCCTACCACCGCTCGGGCCGGCTCGCGAGCAGCGGGCGGGGGCTTGCGTTCTGGTTTGTACCGTTCGCGGCGAGTATCGTCGAGGTCCCCTGCGATGATCGGGACCTTCCGTTCCTCTTTCACGGGCGCTCGAGCGATTTTCAGGACGTCGTGACCCAAGGCGTGGTCACGTACCGGGTGGTCGATCCCCTCAAGGTGGCCGAGCGGGTGGACTTCACGATCGATCTCAACACGGGGGCGTACCGCAAGACCCCCCTGGACCAGGTCGCTCAGATCCTGACCCAACTCTCGCAGGAAATGGTGCTCGGGTACATGACGCAGATGCCTTTGCGGGACCTCCTGAGCGCCGGTGTGGACCCCGTCCGGGAGCGGATCCAGACGGGCCTTGCCGTAGACCCCGGCCTGGAGTCGGCCGGCCTCAACGTTGTCTCTGTGCGCGTCGCGGCAGTCGCTCCCACGGCTGAACTCGAGAAGGCACTCCAGACGCCGACGCGGGAGGCCATCCAGGAGCAGGCCGATGTGGCGACCTTCCAGCGTCGGGCGCTTGCAGTGGAGAAGGAGCGCGCGATCCAAGAGAACGAGCTTCAGACCCAAATCGAGCTGACAAGGCGCCAGGAGGCGTTGATCCGGCAGAAGGGTCAAAACGAGCGACTCAAAGCGAACGAGCAGGCCGAAGCCGCCGCCATCGCCGCGAAGGCGGAAGCCGAACGCAGGCGCCTCGACTCGGACACCCAGGCCGGAAGCATCCGGGTCGTGGAGCAGGCGCGGGTGGAAGCCGAGCGGGAGAAGATGCAGATCTATCGAGAGATGCCCCTGGGGGTTCTCCTCGGCCTCGCCGCGCAAGAGTTGGCCGAGAAGCTCCAGACGATTGAGCACCTGAACATCACGCCCGACCTCCTCGGCCCCCTGTTCACGGGGTTCGTGGAGGCCGGCGCTCGCTACCTGGACGGGCGCCCCGAGCTTCCCGTCAGGCAGGACTGAGTTGCCCATGACCTTCGGTCACCCCGACGGATGAAACGGGAGCGGTCGGATGCCCCAGAGCGGAGCGGGACGCGGTTTTGGCAGGTTGCTTGCGACGGCGCAGCGGCGATGGCCCCTTCGTTTGTCCGAGAGATGCCCCAGACGCCCAGGGATCGTCTCGTGGAGCGGGGGGCGTCCGGCCGCTCTTAGAGCACGGGAGTTTCCCCATAGGTTCCCATGACCTCCGGTCACCCCGAGG
>JACRCS010001050.1 GCA_016218905.1 Deltaproteobacteria bacterium | reverse complement strand
CGCAAAGCCGGCATCCCGAAGCGCGTGAGCCCCCACACCCTCCGTCACTCGTTTGCCACCCACCTCCTCGAGTCCGGCTCCGACATCCGGACCGTCCAGGCACTGCTCGGGCACGCGGACGTGTCGACTACGATGATCTACACGCACGTCCTGAACCGCCCCGGGGTCGCGGTCCGCAGTCCCGCCGACGCCCTCTGATCCCTTCGCGTGAACGCAAAGAGGCGCCGCGGCCGACTTCCCGTCGGCGGCGGCGCCTCTGTTCTTCCTACTGTTCCCCGGTTCCGGCCCTCTCCCCATCCCCACCCTCCGGATGGGGGAACGCTAGCCCCGGCCGCGCGGGCCTGTCAACGCCAATTACGCCCCCGGGAGGAGGATCACCTTGCCGCGCCTGCCGTCTTCGTGAAACGCCGCGTACGCGGCCGGAAAGTCGTCGAGGGTGTACCCCCGCCCGAGCACCGGGCGGATCCGGCCCTCCCCGAGCAGACGGAGCACCTCCCGGATCTGTTGCCGGAAGACGTCGAACTGCGCGAGGAGGAGCCCCCCACAGTAGACGCCCACCACCGAGCAGCCCTTGAGAAGGGCCAGGTTGACCGGGACCTTCGGGATCTCGCCTCCGGCGAAGCCTACGACCAGGATCCGGCCCCGCCAGCGCAGGCACCGCAGCGCCTGTTCGAAGTGGGCCCCGCCGACCGGATCGAGGACCACGTCGACCCCTTCTCCACCGGTCAGAGCGAGCAGCCGACTGCGCAGGTCTCCTTCCGCGAGGACGATCGCCTCGTCCGCTCCCGCCTTCAGGACCTCCGCCGCGCGGTCCCGCTCCCGGACGGCGGCGAGCACGCGGGCCCCGAGGAGTCGCCCGATTTCCACGGCGCTTCCGACCGCCCCGCTCGCACCGAGCACGAGCAGGGTTTCGCCTTCGCGCAGGCCCGCGCGGTCGACGAGCCCGTGGAACGCCGTGAGGTGGCTGTTGATCGAGCCGGCTGCCGCGGCGGAGTCGACCCCCGGCGGCACCGGGACGAGCCGCTCCTCGGCGATCAGGACCTCGCCGCTCGCCATGCCCGGCACGCCGGAGGTGAGGACGTGGTCTCCCTCGCGAAAGCCGGTGACGCCGGAACCGACCTCGAGCACGATCCCGGCGCCGTCCATGCAGGGCACGAAGGGAAGGGGCGGCTTCTCCTGGTAGAGCCCCTTCATCATCAACACGTCCGTGAAGTTCAGCGACGCCGCCCGGACCGCCACCCTGGCGCAGTCGGGAGGCAGTTCGGCCGAGGGCAGCGTCTCGACGGACGTTTCGGGAGAATCGCCGAAGCCGCGGCACGCTAGTACTACAACGAGGGATCCCTTGTGCGCGTGAGGGGCCGTCACAGGCGTCCGGGGTCCGGCAAGGGCTTCCGAACCTCCGGCACCCCAGCCGTCATCGCGAGGCACGAAGGGCCGTGGCGATCCAGGGCGGCCGAGACAAGGTGGATTGCTTCGCTTCGCTCGCAATGACGATGAGGGCGGGGCTTAAGCCGACGATCGAGCGTCCGCGGCGGCTCCCACCCGGCCCGCCGAAACTCTCGCTGTAGTACTAGGGCTCTGGGCAAGATCACCTCTCGCTTCAATCCGCCAACACGAACTTCCCGTTCTTCACCTGGATCATCACCATCGAGTCGAGCCCCAGGAAGCTGAGGGGGACGTAGCGTCCTTGTTCGCTGCTGTTTTGCAGAGTGGGGCTCTTCACGGTCTGATGCCCAGACCCCACTTGAAGGGTGGGTTGCGGGGGCGGAGGAACCCGGCTAGGTGGCGCGCTCGAACGGCTGCACCTCCGCGTTGACAGTCCCTCCGATCGTCTCCTCTGCCCTGCGCAGCTCGTATGTGGCCTGCAGGTTCAACCAGAACTGCGGGGTGGTCTCGAGGAACCGCGCGAGCCGCAGGGCAGTGTCTGCGGTGATCGCGCGGCGCTCGTGCAGTACCCCAGTTATGCGGTTCGTGGGTACGTGGAGTGCTCGAGCCAGGGCGTTCGCCGAGAGGCCGAGCTCTTCGAGCACCCGCGGCGCGAGATCTCCCCCGGGTGGATCGGGCATATGCGGTTGGTTGCCGTGTCAAGCCCTCTGCTCTTGCGCATGCATACCGCATGCATTACGCTGACCAGGACAGCCAAAACAAAGGAAAAGCGCTATGCCCTCTCTACAAATCCGCGATCTGCCGGAAGACGTCTACGAGGCTCTCGCGCTCCGCGCCCGCAGCGAGAACCGGAGCCTTGCCCAGCAGGCGATCGTGGAGCTGCGCCGCATTCCGGAACTCCAGGCGAGCGAACACCGCAAGCGGCTCTTGGCGGAGATCCGACAGCGCCTCTCGGCCGGGGAGACGCGCCGGGTTTCGGTCTTGCCGGAAGACCTGGTACGCCAGGACCGGGAGCGATGATCCGGAGGGCCGTGCTGGACGCCTCGGCCGCCGTCGAATTGGTGCTCGCCGGAAGCCGCGCGTCCGCGGTGCTGGACGTTCTCGACGAGTGCCTGTTGGTGCTCGTCCCGGGTCTCTTCTACTCTGAGGTAGCGAACGCCCTGTGGAAGTACGCCCGGTCCGGCGAGCTCTCTGCCGAAGAAGCGGCTTCATTGCTCGATCTCGGCTTCGGCCTACCCGACCGCGTCATCCCCGACCGCGAACTCGCCGCGGAAGCACTCGGTGAGGCCATGTCGGCGGATCACCCGGTCTACGACCTACTCTACGCCTGCCTGGCGCGGCGGTTCGGGTGCACGGTCGTGACCCTGGACGGGCGCCTGGCGAAGCTCCTTGGGGAGATGGGCGTTCCCTACTGGCGGCCGGAGGCGAAATCCTGACGGCGCTCGTCAACCCGCGCCCCTCCCCCACCGCTCCGCGAGTTCGTCCCCTAGAGCCCCGGAATCCACCGCCTCATTCTCGGACGACGGTGGCCGGGTCCTCCAGCGTAGGGAAGAAACGCTCACCCGATGCGCGGGAGTCCCCCGTCAGAAACCCGAGCGCAGAACGGGCGACGTTTCAATCCCGGCATTGCGTTCCCGGAGTCGGAGGACCCCGGCCACCATCGTTGGCGGTGGATCCTGGGGGAGCGCCGCGATTGACCGGACGGCTTCCTTCGGTTAGATAAAGCGAAGATGTTCTCGCTCGATGAACCGGCACAGAGTCCGGTTGAGGGGACCAGAGCGGATGACGGGAGACGGCATGAGCGAAGAAGACCTGCTGAAGAGGATAACCGTAGACCCTAGGATCTTCGGGGGTAAGCCGATCATTCGGGGTAGCCGGCTTGCGGTGGAGCATGTGCTCGGGATGTTGGCCGCAGGGGACAGTCCGGAGACCCTTCTCGAAGGTTACCCATGGCTGGAGAGAGAGGACATCCTTGCCTGCCTCACTTACGCCAGGCGGCTAGTCGGCCACGAGAGGGTTGAGCCACTTCTGCTTGAGACCGGGACGTGAAGCTCCTCCTTGATGCTTGCGTGTGGGGTGGGGCACGGGAAGACCTGGAGGCAGCAGGGCATGACGTCGTCTGGGTCGGCGACTGGCCGGAAGATCCCGGGGACGACGCAATCCTCGGCCGGGCATACAGAGAAAGTCAGGTGCTGGTCACAATCGACAAGGACTTCGGCGAACTGGCGATCGTACGCGGTATCCGGCATGCGGGGATCGTTCGCCTGGTCGGCATGAGGGCGAGGCAGCAAGGTCCTGCATGTTGCCGGGTTCTGGCGCTGTACGGCAAGGAGCTTCAAAAAGGTGCGATCGTGACAGCAGAACCTCATCGGGTACGCATTCGCCCGCCCGATGTAGGGGAAATCTGATCAACGGCTTCCGTTCTCATTGGATCTCGTACAAGCTGCTCCAACCGGCACGCCAGACTCTTCCTTGTGATGGAGCGATCCGCCACAAGGGCCACTCCCTCGGCAACAGTGGTTTGGCCAGTAATCCACGCCCCTCCGAGACTGCTCCCCAGGACAATGGCGCAAACGCTGGCCATCGTTAGCGGCTGTCTGCAACAATCAACGCGATCACAGATATCACGCTCAGGATCGCAGTTGCCGGGTGGGCGGTTCTCGCGCAGCGAGGTTCGCCCACGCGTGGGGCAACCCGCCTGCGGCGGAACGCCCCACCCTACGCTCAGGGGCAGATGCGCAAACAATTGTGACGCTCTGTATAGAAACGCTCACCCGATGCGCGGGAGTCCCCGGTCAGAAACCCGGGCGCAGAACGGGCAATGTTTTAATCCCGGCATTGCGTTCCCGGAGCCGGAGGACCCCGGCCACCATCCTTGGCGGTGGATTATGGAGCCTATGGAGCCTCGATTCCCTTGACAAGGCGTCGCCGTCCGCGCAACAGTCCTGGCCGAAGACAGAACCTGACCAACGAGGAGGCCACTATGCCGATCGTGGAGATCACCTGGTTCGAGGGCCGCACCGTGGACCAGAAGAGGGAGATCGCGCGCAGGGTGACCGATACCCTCGTCGAGGTCGTATCCTGCCCACCCGAGGCCGTTTCGATCGTCTTCAACGACCGGCCCCGCCACGATCTGGCGAAGGCCGGAAAGCTCGCCTGCGACGACTGACCGTTTCGAACGCGTGCAGAGGGAGCCCATGGCGGAAGCGAAGCGAGACTGCCCCAGCCGGCGTTTCCTCGAGATCCTGGGCGGAGCCGAGGACGCGATGCTCGCCTTCTGGGCCACGGCCCCCTATCTCAACGCCTTCGCCGGCGTGGACCTGCGCTCCTACTACGACGACGCGGAGGTGAAGCTTCGCGCCCAGGTTGCCTTCCAGACGGAGTTCGCCGATGCAATGCTCCTGCCCGGCATCTGGGCGGACTACGGCGCCCTCTGCGAGCCTTCGGCTTTCGGGTGCGAGGTCCTCTGGCCGGAGGGCGGGATGCCCTCCGTCGTTCCCCTCCTTAAGTCCCTTTCCGAGATCGGCAGGTTGCGGGTTCCCGACCCCGAAAGGGACGGGTTCATGCCCAGGGCGCTGGCCGAGTACCGCTACTTCTGGGACCATCTGGACCCGAGGTACGTGGAGCGGTACGGGTACCTGGACGGGGTTGCGACCAGCTTCGGCCCGGCGGAGCTCGGGGCGGTGCTGATGGGTCACGGGAACTTCTTCCTGGCGCTGGCCCGTGAGCCCGGGCGGGTCCACGCGCTCCTCGAGCTCACCACGGAGGCGGTCCTCCTCTGGCTCCGCGCCCAGGAGAAGGTGAACGGGCGCCTGAAGCGGATCGCGCTCGCCGACCACCTTCCCGGACAGATCCGCCCGGAGCACTTCGAGGAGTTCTTCCTTCCGTACACGAACCGGGTGGTGGAGGCGTTTCCCGGGGCCCTCGTCCTCTACCACAACGAGTACCCGATCAAGTACCTCCCCCTGCTCGCTCGGCTCAAGGTCTCGCTCTTTCACTTCGGAGGGAGCGTGCGCGCCGCGAAGGAAGCCCTGGGGGGGGCGATGGCGCTCATGGGCAACCTGGCGCCCGTCGGCCTGCTGAGGCAGGGCACCCCCGCCGAAGTCGAGGAGGAGGCGACCACGTGCCTGATGGAGGGCGTTCCCGGAGGGAGGTTCTTCCTCTCCTCGGCGGGCGGACTCGCACCGGACACTCCCCTGGAGAACCTCAAGGCGGCCGGGCACGCGATCGAGCGGTGGCAGCAGCGCGCTTCCGGCGCGTAGAGCACGCTATCGTCGGCCGGACTCCGCTGCCCCGGCCGACCCCTGACAGGAGGATCCCATGCGGAAGAAGAGTCTGTTGAACCGAAGGGTGAACCGGCGCGGATTCCTGGAGGCCTCGGGGAAGATCGGCCTGGGAGCGGCCGCGCTGACCTTTGGGGTCCCCAAGCTCCTCCGCGCCGCGCCCGCGCCGGTGAAGATCGGCTCGGTCCAGCCCGTGACCGGACCGCTCTCCGTCATCGGTCAGGGGCAGCGGAAGGCCCAGATCCTCGCCGTGGAGACGATCAACGCCGCGGGCGGCGTCAAGTCCATGGGCGGGGCCAAGCTCGAGCTCCTGCTCGGCGACTCGGAGAGCAAGCCGGAGGTGGCGCGCTCGGAGGCCGACCGGCTGATGAACGCCGGGGCAGCGATGATCGTCGGGCCCTTCGACAGCGGCGCCGCCATGGCGATCGCAACGCTCGCCGAACAGCGGCAGGTCCCCTTCCTGATGGACGTCGCGGCGCTCGACGACATCACCCAGAAAGGCTACCAGTACAGCTTCCGGATCTTCCCCACCGGAGCGACCTTCGGCAGGACCGGGGTCGCCTACATCCGGCAGATCCTCGACGAGAAGAAGCTCTCGCCCAAGAGCGCGGTGCTCACCCACACCGGCGATGCCTTCGGAAAGGGGCAGGCCGAGCACTTCCGGAAGGCCTTCGAGGCGGCCGGGCTCTCCGTCAAGATCGTCGATCAGATCTCCTATCCGGTAGGCATCCCCGACCTCTCCGCTGAGGTCGCGAAGATCAAAGCGGCCAAGCCCGACCTCCTCTTCCCGATCTGCCGTCCGGGGGACTCGGTGATCCTGACCCGGGAGCTCTTCAAACAACGGGTCGAGCTCCTGGGGATCATCAGCCCCGGGTCCCCGGGCTGGTACGAGCCCAAGGCCGTGGCGGACCTCGACAAGCTCATCTACTACGTCATGGACAATGTCCCTTGGGTAAACCCGAAGAGTCCCACCTTCCAGTCGGTCAACCAGGCCTTCGAGAAGAAGTACGGACAGTACATCGATACGAACTCGGGATACGCGTACACGGGGATCCTTGTCGCCGCCGACGTGCTGGAGCGGGCTGCCTCCGTCAAACCGGACCGGCTCGTGAAGGCGCTGCGCGAGACGAACTTCAAGGACCACCCCATGGTCGGGGAAGCCGTCCAGTTCGCGAAGAACGGCGACAACCTGAATGCCGCCACCGCCATCGTCCAGGTCCTGCCGGACCCGAACGTCCTCCACCGGGTGAAGGTCGTCCTTCCCAAGAAGTTCGCCCAGGCCGACTACGTCTTCCCGGCTCCCCAGCTCTGGGAGAGGAAGTGATCGAGCCCGCGCTCGCGCTCCAACTGGCCATCCAGGGCGTTCTGCTCGGCGGCATCTACGGGCTGATCGCCCTGGGTCTCTCCATCATCTTCGGCGTGATGGGAGTCATCAACTTCGCCCACGGGCAGATGATGGTCATGGGCATGTACGTCTCCTATTGGCTCTTCGCGCTTCTGGGCGTGGAGCCGTACCTCTCCTTCGTGCTCTCCGCGGCGACCATCTTTGCCCTCGGGTACGTCCTCCAGGCCGGCATCGTGAACCGGATCCTTGAGTACCCGGAGGCGATGCAGGTTCTTCCCCTGGTCTCGGTCGGTCTGATTCTCGAGAACGCGGCCCTGATGCTCTGGGGGCCCGACCACCGAAGCCCACACACGGCCCTGGGCCTCAAGAGCCTCTGGCTCGGGAGCGTGATGATCGACGTCTCGCGCCTGCTCGCCTGCGGTCTCGCCGCCGCGATCACGATCGGAGTCTTCCTCCTCCTGCGGTCGACCGAGCTCGGGAAGCGAATCCGGGCGGCGGCGGACAACCGGACCGGCGCCGTCTTCGTGGGCATCGACGTGAAGCGGATCAACAACCTCTCGTTCGCGCTGGGCGCGGCCACGACCGGGGCGGCCGGCGCCCTGCTCCTCCCGCTCATGCCGGCGTCGCCCTACGTCGGGCACGAGTTCACGCTCATCGCCTTCACGGTCGTCATCCTGGGCGGGCTCGGAAACCTCCTCGGCGCCCTGATTGGGGGTCTGATCCTGGGGGTCGCGGAGTCCCTCTCCTCGCTCCTCCTTCCCGCAACCCTGAAGCAGGCGGTCGGCTTCACGATCCTCGTCCTGATCATGCTCCTCCGGCCGCAGGGACTCTTCGGAGGCAGGAAATGAGGCGGCTCTACGTGCTGCTCGCTGCGTGCGCCGCCGTGCTCCTTTCCCTCCCGCTCTTCCTGGACAAGTACGCCCTCGGCATCTTCATCATGATCTTCTTCTACGCGTATCTGGGACAGTCCTGGAACGTCCTGACCGGCTACACCGGTCACATCTCTCTCGGGCACGCGCTCTACGTCGGAATCGGAGCGTACGGCACGGTCTATCTCTTCAAGACCTTCGGCCTGACTCCCTGGCTTGGCATGCTGGTCAGCGGGCTCGCGGCCGTCCTGGTGGCCCTCGTCATCGGGTTCCTCGGGTTCCGCTTCGGGCTGCGCGGGGTCTATTTCGTCATCCTGACCATCGCCTTCGCGGAGATTGCGCGTCTCGCGGTCTCCCACATCGGCGCCCTCGGCTCCTTCTCCGGCATCTTCGTCGATTTCAACCCCTCCTTCCGCAACTTCCAGTTTCGGGGGAACGTTCCCTACTACTACATCGCGTTCTTCTACATGGCAGGCTCCGTCGCCGTAGTCCACGCTCTCGAACGCTCCCGGCTCGGCCGCTTCCTCAAGGCCATTCGGGAGGACGAGGAAGCCGCAGAGGCGCTGGGCGTCGACTCCTTCACCTGCAGCCTGATCGCCATCGCCATCAGCGCCTTCATGACGTCGCTGGCCGGCGCTTTCTACGCCAACTACATCTACTATCTGAATCCGAACACCATGTTCGGCATGGCCTTGAACATCGAGCTCATCCTGAGGCCGATCATCGGCGGGATGGGAACCGTCTTCGGGCCGATCCTCGGCTCGTTTCTCCTGACGCCGCTCTCGGAGGTCTCCCGGGCATACCTCTCGAAGGGAGGCCTCGAGGGTCTCCATCTCATCATCTACGGGGTGCTCGCGATCCTCGTCGTCCTCTTCCTGCCGAAGGGGATCATGGCGTATGTGTGGAGGAAGAGCGGGGGGAAGCGATGAGCATCCTCAGCGTACGGCGCCTCTCGAAGAGCTTCGGCGGGCTCACTGCCGTGCCCGATCTGAGCCTCGAGCTCGAGGCGGGCGAGATCCTGGGGCTGATCGGCCCCAACGGGGCCGGCAAGACGACGGTCTTCAACTGCATCAGCGGCTTCCTTCCCCCGGATTCCGGAGAGATCCTGCTCGACGGAGCCTCTATCAGGGGGCGAAAGCCCTCCGAGATCTGTCGGATGGGACTCGCGCGCACGTTCCAGATCGTCCGTCCCTTCCTCGGGCTGACCGTGTTCGAAAACGTCCTCGTGGGCGCGCTGGTCCGGGAGCGATCCCTCGCCCGGGCGGAACAGGAGGTCCGGGAGATCGTCCAGCTTACGGGTCTCGAGCCCTTCTCCGGCGCCGAGGCGGGCAGCCTCCCGCTCCCGGTCCGGAAGCGGCTCGAACTCGCCAAAGCGCTGGCGACGAACCCGCGGGTTCTCCTGCTGGACGAGGTCATGGGCGGTCTCGTCCCCTCGGAGGTGGAGGAGATCATCGGGCTCATCCGGAGGATTCGGGCGGCCGGCGTGGCGGTCCTGATGATCGAGCACGTCATGCAGGGCGTCATGGCGCTCGCCCAGCGGGTCCTCGTCATCAACTACGGCGTAAAGATCGCGGAGGGCTCCCCCGAGGAGGTGGTCCGCAACCAGGACGTGATCGAGGCTTACCTCGGGAAGGAGTTCGCCCGTGCTCGAGGTTGACGGCATCGACGTCTTCTACGGCGACCTGCAGGCCCTGAGGGGCGCGAGCTTCTCTGTGGGCACGGGGGAGGTCGTCTCCATCGTCGGTTCGAACGGAGCGGGAAAATCGACGGCCGTTCGGACGGTATCGGGCCTACTCGCCCCGCGAAGGGGCCGCATCGAGTTCAACGGGGAGAACGTCGTGGGTCTCCCTCCGAGCCGGATCGTCAAGCTCGGCATCAGCCAGATCCCGGAGGGGCGCCAACTCTTCCCCACGATGACGGTCCTCGAAAACCTCGAGATGGGCGCGCAGTTCCCCCACACCCGCAGGGTCCGCAGGGAGACCATGGACCTGGTCTTCGAGGTCTTCCCGAGACTGAAAGAACGGCTTGGACAGAAGGCGGGAACCCTCAGCGGGGGTGAGCAGCAGATGCTCGCAATCGGCAGGGGGCTCATGGCGCGGCCGAAGCTCCTCATCCTCGACGAGCCCTCCCTCGGCCTCTCGCCGCTCCTGGTGAGCGCGATCTTCGACGTGATCCGGCGAATCAACGAACAGGGTACCTCCATCCTGCTCATCGAGCAGAACGTCTTTCACGCTCTCTCCCTCTGCCGCCGGGCTTACGTGCTCCAGAACGGTCACGTGGTCTTGGAGGGGACCGGGGCGGAGCTGCTCGAGAACCCCGAGATCGGGAAGACGTATCTCGGGCTCTGAGGGAGCACCTGGCAGGGAGCGAAGCAGTGACGTGCTCGTCAGCCGCTCAGCCCCTCCCCCACCGCTCCAGGAGCTTCGTCCCGTAGAGCTCCGAGAAGAAGGGCTCCTCGCGCTCGACGGCGCGGCCGCTGCCCTTGACGAGGTTGTGTCCGGCCACCCTGCCCTGCCTGGCCGCGCTCAGCCAGCCGAAGTTGACGCGGTGCCAGTTGCCCTCGCTGTCGAAGACCTGCGCCACATCCCCCGCCGCGAAGATGTTGTCGAAGTTCGTCCGCAGCTCCAAGTCGACGACGACTCCGTGGTCCAGGACCACCCCGCTCCCCTCTAGGTACTCCACGGCCGGCGCGAGCTCGCGGGCGTCGCAGACGAGCTGCGCGTCGATCGTTTGCCGGCTCGACGTCACGACCCGGCACGCCTCGCCGTTCAGGTCGAGCACGTCGAGGATCGTCTCATCGAAGAGGACCTCGATCTTCTCGGCCCTGAGCTTCTCGATCACCTCGGCGCGAGCGACGCCGGACCGCGGATTCCAGAACCGGGTCCGGCTCGTCAGGTAGGTGACCCGGCACCCCTTCTTGGCGAAGGCGCGCACCGTCTCGAGGCCGGTATGGCCCTCTCCCGCCACGAGCACCAGGGAGTCCGACGAGAAGGCGCTGCGGGAGAGCCGCACCGCATCGCTCAGGGTCGAGAGGGTGGCGACCGGCTGACGGGAGCCGGCGCCCGGACCCGCCGCCCGGGGAGTCGACCCGGTGGCCAGGAGGAGGGCGTCGAAGTAGAGGCTGGTACCCTCCGAAAGGAGGACGCGGGACTCGTGCGGGAAGAGGCGGTACGCCCGGCAGCCGGGACGGACTTCGATGCCCGGATCGTTCAGGAGCTCGGCCTCCGACAGGACGAGCTCCGTTCGGCCCACGCTCCCCGCCACGTAGTCCGCCAGCGCCGGGCGCAGGTAGAAGGGCGTGAACTCGCGGGTGACGAGCGTGACCCGCGCTTTGGGGTCGAGGCCGCGGATCTCGAGCGCCGCGGCGCGACCCGCGGGGCCGGTGCCCAGGATGACGTACTCCCGCATGCTAGAGACCTCCTCGCTCTCGGGACCGCGGGGCGGCGGTCCGGGTCAGTCTAGAAGCGAGCGGAGGGGTGTCAAGAGTGGAGCTGTTGGCGATTAGCTGTTAGCCATTAGGCGTTCCGGACCGGGAGTCACTCCTAATTGCTATACACGACGTCGTAAATAGTTGCGCGTACCCGGTTGCCGTAGGGTGGGCGGTTCTCGCGCAGCGAGGTTCGCCCACGCGTGGGGCAACCCGCCTGCGGCGGAACGCCCCACCCTACGCTCAGGGGCAGATGCGCAAACAATTGTGACGCTCTGTATAACAGCTAACGGCTGCCTTTCCCGCACCGGCCGCACGCGTCGCACGGCGAGCCGGGCTCGAGCTCTCGGCCGCAGCGGGGACACCGCTGCCAGGTGGGGTTCTCCAGGGGGCAGCCGCAGGCTGAGCACTTCCGGCAGGCCTCGGGAGCTACTTCCTTCCGATCGGGATGGAGGGCCTTGCGAAGGGCTTCGATCACAGGACCGCCAGGGCCACGAGCCCTCCGACCCCAAAGGCGAGGCCCCAGGAGCCGAGCCACACCGCCAGCGCCTCCTTCACCCCCCTCTCCTTGAAGAGGATCATGAGGCTGGCGATGCATGGCACGAAGAGCGTGATCGTCACGAGGGAGACTACGACTTGCCACGGAGAGAGGTGGAGGCTGAAGAGCCCCGCCGCCCCGAAGTCCCTGCGCACCATCCCCATGACGAACGCCGTACCTGCTTCCTTGGGGAGCTTCAGCCCGCCGACGGTCATGGGAGCGATGAGGTCCTGCCACGCCTTGAGGCCGCCGGTGACCTGCAAGATGGAGACGCCGAGCGAGCCCGCGATGAACCAGACGTACGCCTCCTTCATGAAGAAGAAGGACCGGATGGCGATCTTGCGCAGTACGTTGCCCGGCCGGGGAAGCCTCATGGGGGGGAGGTCGATCAGGAGGGGTGTGCTGGTCCCGGGGATGAAGCGGTCGAGAATCGTCCCGAGCACGGCGAGGCATGCGAAGATCACGCCCACGTACACGAGCGTGAGCCGAGCCCCCACGGCCGCCAGCATCCCGGCGATGACGCCGAGCTGGGCCGAGCAGGGACTGACGCAGTTGAGGATCGT
>JACRCS010001049.1 GCA_016218905.1 Deltaproteobacteria bacterium | reverse complement strand
GAAGCGATGCTTCGCTACTTTATCCAGAAGGTCCACAACCGCCGCAAACTCGTCCGACCCAGGGTCATCGTGGGGGTTCCCTCCGGGATCACCCAGGTCGAGAAGCGGGCGGTGCGCGAGTCGGCTGAATCTGCCGGAGCCCGAGAGGTGTACCTGATCGAGGAGCCCATGGCGGCCGCGATCGGCGCCGGGCTCCCCGTCACCGACCCCGGGGGGAACATGATCGTGGATATCGGGGGGGGAACCACCGAGATCGCGGTGATCAGCCTTGCAGGCATCGTATATAGCCAATCCGTCCGGGTGGGCGGCGACAAGATGGATGAGGCCATCGTTCAGTACATCAAGCGCAAGTATAACCTTCTCATTGGCGAGCGGACCGCGGAGCAGGTGAAGATCGCCGTCGGCGATGCCTATCCCGACCCGGAGGGCGACCGGCGCGCGATGGAGGTCAAGGGCCGTGATCTGGTGGCGGGAATCCCGAAGACCATCACGGTCGGTTCCGAGGAGATCCGCGAGAGCATCCGTGAGCCCGTGAAGGCCATCGTGCAGGCGGTTCGAATCACCCTGGAGAAGACGCCCCCTGAGCTGGCCGCCGACATCGTAGATAGCGGAATCGTGCTCGCCGGCGGCGGTGCCCTCCTGCGAAACCTGGACGCGCTGCTGAGGGAGGAGACAGGGCTCCCGATCGTGGTCGCCGACGATCCTCTCTCGTGCGTTGCGCTGGGGGCGGGAATGGCCCTGGACGAAATCAAGTTGCTTCGGGAGATCTGTTCCTGAGCGCTTTGGCTTCTGGACCGCGGAATCCGACGGTTCGTGGACCCGACCGAGGAGCACGAGCCGACCGGCCGGGTCGGCCCGTTACGGTGCGCGCACCTTCTGGCTGCGGAGGCTGAACACGCGGGGATTGCGGCCGCGGCACTCTGCGGGCGATCCAAACTCCAGCGGCCTCCGCAATCAAGAGCCTTTCTCCGGTTCGGGAAACGAGAGTGCGCCCACTCCCCGATGGTCGTTACGAGCACGGCTTGTGCCGTCGGGCAGGCATCCTTGCCCGTGCCAGAGCAGTGTGTTACAAAACAGCTCCTCCCTGAATACGTTAGGCGGCGACTAAGGAGCCTTTTGGTGGGGCGCACGGACGGTGCGGCCCGTTCGATTTCGTTCTCCTTGATTCTGCGATGAAGGTAAGGAGCGCCCGTATGGTTACCCGCTTCGTGGTACTCGTCTTCTGTGTGGTGGGAGCGGTCGGCTGCTCCAAGTCACCCGCCGAGAAGGCCGCCGCCCACAAGGCCAAGGCCGCCACCTATCTCAAGGACGGCAAAGTCGACGAGGCGGTGCTGGAGCTTCGAAATGTGCTCCAGAACACCCCCACGGATGCTGGCGCGCTCCTCTCGCTCGGAGAGGCCCTCTCGAGGAAGGGGCAACTGTCCGAGGCGTTCCAAGCGTACCGGAAGGCGGCGGAGCTGGACCCGAAGAACCTGGATGCCCAGGTGAAGCTCGGTGAGCTCTACGCAGTCGGAGGCAAGCTCGATGACGCGCGCAAGTGCGCCGCTGCTGTGGCCGCCGGCGCGCCGAACCGCGCCGACGGCCACATGCTGCTCGCGAGGATCCACTTGCGGGAGGGGAAGGGCGACGAGGCGTTCCGGGAGATCAAGCGTGCCATCGAATTGGAGCCCGGTAACACGGACAACCGACTGGCGCTGGCCACGGTGCTGCTGGCCTCCCGCCGGATCGAGGAGGCGAGGAAAGCCGTCGACGAGGTCCTGACCAAGGAGGCCACGAATGCGGGTGCGCTCCTCCTGCTGGCGCAGATCGCGGAGCTCCAGAAGGACCCCAAGGGAGCGGAGGACGCCTTCTCCCGGCTCCTCCAGGCCAGGCCCGAGGACCCGGGCGCGTGGATGAACTACGGGAACTTCTGGGCATCCAGACAAGACGATAAGAAGGCTCTGGATGCCTACCGGAGGGCCGGCGAGGTCGACAAGAAAGGGACGGCGGGCTGGGAGAAGCTTGCCGAGATCTACCTGAGCAAGCCGGATCTAGCGTCCGCGAAGCAGGTCGTCGGGGAGATTCGTTCGCGGGTGCCGAAGAGCACGGCGGCGACGTACTACGAAGGCCGCGTCGCTCTGGCCGAAGGGAAACTGGGCGACGCCTCGGCGAAGTTGAGCGAAGTGCTGAAAGAGTACCCGAACCGCGCGGATGTTCACTACTTTCTCGGCGTCATCCGGTATGGTCAGCGCAACGCTCAACAAGCCAGGGCAGAGCTGCAAAGAGCCGTCGAGTTACAGCCCGGGTTCCTGAAGGCGCGGATGCTCTTGGCCCAGACTCATCTGGAACTCCGAGAGTTCGATCTCGCCCTGAAGCAGACCGAAGAGGTCTTCAAGGCCGGTCGGGTGCCCGGCGAGGCGGCTCTTCTCCGGGCCTCCGCCCTGCTGGGACTTGGGAAGGTTGCTGAGGGAAGGGGGCTCCTGGAGAAGGTGGTGGCTCAGACGCCGGGCAACGCGCGGGCCCAGGCGAGGCTGGGCATCGCCTACCTCGCGGAGAGGAAGCCGCAAAAAGCCCTCGAAGCGTTCACGAAAGCGTCCGACGCAGACGCGAAGGACCTTGGGTCCGTGGCCATGGCCGCTCGAATCCTGGTGTCTCAGAACAGGATCGACGAGGCGGTGGGCCGCGTGGAAGCGCAGAGGAAGAGGGCCGGCGAGTCGGCCCGCGCCCGGGAGCTCCTCGGGCAGCTCTCGCTGGCGCGAAAGGACACGGCGAGGGCTCAGCAGGAGTTCGGGCGGGCGATCGACGTGGATCCCAACGCGGTGGAGGCCTACCTGGCTCTGGCCGCCCTCCACCAGGGACCGGACGCGGTGCGCTAGGCACTCGAGGACACCGACCGCGCGATTGCCCAGAAGCCCCAATACCTCCAGGCGTGGATGCTCAAGGGAGCCCTCCACGACCAAGCGGGCCAGGTCGAGGAGGCGAACCAAGCGTATCGAAAGGCGCTCGAGATCAAAGCGGACTTTGTACCGGCCCTCAACAACCTGGCCTGGAAACTGGCCTAGAACGGCGGCAACCTCGACGAGGCGCTCAAGTTCGCGGAGCGGGCGGTAGAGCTCGCGCCGAAGGCCGCCGGCGTGAACGACACCCTCGGTTGGATCTACGTGAAGAAGGGCGTGTACCTGAAGGCTCTGGCCCAGTTGGAGCCGG
>JACRCS010001033.1 GCA_016218905.1 Deltaproteobacteria bacterium | reverse complement strand
CGGACCACGGCCGGCCCAAAGTTCAACAGCTCGGAGACCTGACGATCGTCCACGCCGCGCCCCGCAGCGCCGACGAGGAGATCGTCCGGAGGTTGCGCGAGGCTCGCGACCCCCGTGGCGTGACTGTCGTGACCGACGACCGAGTCCTCTGCGAGTCGGTCGACGCGGCGGGCGGACGGACACAGCCGGTGGCCGCATTCCGCCAGTCGGGATCCCAGCGGATGAAGAGGAAGGCCGCCGAAGGAGAGGACAAGAGGGACCCAGGCGGCAGCGCCTCCGAATGGGCCCGCTGGTTCAGCGACCCGAGGAATCGCATCGGGTGAGCGGCCCGCTCCGCAGGCCGGGAAGGCTCGAGCCGGGCTCACTCGTCGGCGTGGCGGCACTCTCGGGACCGGTTCGAGAGGAAGACCTGTGGGCGGGGGTCTCCACGCTCGAATCGTTCGGTTTTCGGGTCCGTCTCGCGTCGAATGTCCTTGCGCGGGAACCGCTGCTCGGTCTCGCCGGCGATGACGATGCGCGTCTCGCGGGTTACCTCGCGCTCGTCGAAGACCCCGAGGTGGACGCGATTCTCTTCGCGCGCGGGGGGTACGGAGTTACGCGACTCCTCGGCCGCCTGCCCGAGGGGCTGCTGCGCGAGACGGCGAAGCTCCACTGCGGCTACTCGGACCTCACGGCGCTGTCGGCTTTCCTCCGGCAACGGTGCGGGCTCGTGTCGATTCACGGGCCGATGGTCGCGGCCGACCTGGCCACGCCTCTCGACCCGCTGACGGCCACCTGGTTCCCGGCCCTCCTGGAGGGACGGGCGCCGCTCCGCCTCGAAGTTCCAGCTGCCGACGTCCTCGTCCCGGGCCGCGCCGAGGGACCGCTCGTCGGAGGTTGCCTGTCCCTCCTCGCCGCCCTCGCCGGTACGCCGTGGGAGTACGACTACGAGGGAGCGCTCCTCTTCATCGAGGAGGTGGGGGAAGAGGCCTACCGGCTCGACCGGATGCTCGGCACCCTGCTTTCGGCCGGGCGCCTGGACCACTTGGCCGGTATCATGGCGGGCTCGATGACACGCGTGACGTTCGGAGGCGTGGAGGATCCGGAGAGAGTCCGGGCGCTCCTGCTCGATCGGCTCGGCCCGCTCGGGGTCCCGGTGGCCGCTGGTCTGCCGTTCGGCCACGTCGCCCCGAACGTCCCGCTCCCTGTAGGTGCCCGCGTCTCGTGGGACGGCGAGACCCGAACGCTCGTCTTCGAGGAGGAGTTCCTCTCGTGAAAGTGGTGCTGAAGTCGGGCGGCGGGGCCGCGAGTTTCGAGGACTACATCGTGAAGCTCCCGCCGGGGGCCACGGTCTTCACCGAGGGGGACGTCGGAACGGAGATGTTCGTCATCCAGTCGGGATCGGTCGAGATCGCCAAGCGCGTGAAGGGCGAGATGAAGACGCTCTCCGTCCTCGAGAAGGGCGACTTCTTCGGTGAGATGTCGATCCTCGAGGACGTCCCCCGCACGGCCGACGCGATCGCGCGGACCGACGTGGAGCTCGTGCGGATCAGCCAGTCGACGTTCGACGAGATGCTCCGGCACAACGGCGAGATCGCCGTTCGGATGCTGAGAAAGCTCTCGCGCCGGCTACGGGAGACGACCGCCCTCCTCGAGCAGACGACGGGCGCCGCCCCGGCGCTCGACGAGTCGTCCGACTTCTTCCAGCGGGTCGGCCCTCGCGACGAGATCTACCGTCTCGTCGCCGACGGGAACGTCGAGGAGTTCTACCTGAACCGGGAAGGGGAGACCCTGGTCGGGCGAATCGACCCGGTGACCGGGATCCGGCCCGACGTCGACCTGACGAATCTGGACGGACCGCGCTCCGTGTCGCGCCGGCACGCCAAGATCATCCGGGCGGACACAGAGTTCCAGGTCATCGAAGAGATCGGGACGATGAACGGGACGTTCGTCAACGGAAAGCGGATCGCCACCGGTTCGCCAATGGACCTCCACGACGGCGACCGGCTCCGGTTTGGCCTCGTCGACCTGACCTTCCACGTCACGCGGAGCTGAGGGGTGCCGCGCATCGGGCGCGGCCGGATTCCGCTCTCCCTGCAGTCTCCCCTCGCCGGGACGCCTGGCATCGGACCGGCGCGGGGGAAGGCCCTCGCCAGCGCCGGCCTGACGACCGTCCTCGACCTCCTCCTGGAGCTGCCGCTGCGCCGCGAGGACCGGGCGCGATTCGCGTCCGTCGCCGACCTCGTCCCCGGCGGCCCGCCTCTCACGCTGGCCGGAACGGTCATCGAAGCCCGGCTCGTCCGGACGCGGCGTCGCGGGTTCTCGATCTACGAGGCGAGCCTCGAGGACGAAAGCGGTCAGGTCGACCTCGTCTTCTACAACCAGCCTTGGCTGGCGCGATGGCTGACGGCCGGCCTCAGGGTCTTCGTCCACGGGCGAGCGGTGATGAAACGGCGCGTCGTCCTCGAAGCACCGTACGTCGAGCCGGAACCGGACGACGAGGCCGACGCGGCTCTCTCCATCGGCCGCGTCGTCCCGATCTACCGTTCGCTCCCCGGCCTTCCGCCCCGAATGCACCGGCGGCTCGTCGCCCGGGCGCTCGAAGAAGCCGCACCCGGCCTCGCCGACAGGCTCCCGGAGGACGTCGTCCGCGCGCTGGGGCTCCCGCCCCTTGTCGCGTCGCTTCGCGAGGCGCACTTTCCTGGAAGCGCGGGCGGCCCTCCGGACCCGGGACCATGGACGGACCGGACCTCACCGCACCTCACGAGGCTCGCG
>JACRCS010001032.1 GCA_016218905.1 Deltaproteobacteria bacterium | reverse complement strand
GAGGAGCACTCCGACGAAGACTTTGGTCGTCTGGAAGCTCGTTCCCGCGAGGATGATGAAGTACCCGATGCCGGCATTCGCCGCGTAGAGCTCGCCGACGATGATCGAGACGAGGCCGCGGGCGACCCCGAGCCGCAGACCTGTGACGATGAAGGGAACGCTGGACGGGAAGATGATCGTCTTGAAGAGCCGCCGGTCATCGGCCCCGAAGCTGTGGGCGGCCTCCAGGAGCTTGTGGTCGATCATCTGGACGCCGCTCATCGTGTTGATCATGATCGGGAAGAACGCGCCCAGGAAGATGATCAGCACCTTGGACCAGATGCCGATTCCCACCCAGAGGATGATCAAGGGCAGGAGGGCGACCATGGGGGTGGAGTAGAGGGCCGACAGAAAAGGGCTCAGCATGTAGTTGAGGCGCTTGTACCAGCCCGCGGCCATCCCGAGGGGGATGCCGATCAGGGCGGACAGGGAATAGCCGAGAAGGAACTCGAAGGAGCTGACTTTGATGTGCTCGGTCAGCTCGCCTTGAGAGAAGAGCGCGTATCCCTCCTTGAGGATCTGACTCGGCGAGCTCAGGAAGAGAGGGTTCACCAACTTCGCCTTGGAGGCCGCTTCCCAGGCCAGGAAGAAGAGGAGGACGGTCCCGCCGCCGAGCAACCACCTTTCATGCTTCTTCCACAGCTCACGCATGAACATCACCTGTTTGCGCATTCTGGACAGAAGCTCCGGATCACCCGTCCCTGCCCTGTTGCGGGTGGATCCTCCCCTCTCTTCCCGTCCGGCCCCCGGTCCGTTGCTGAAGGATTGTCCGGCCGCTCAGCGAGAGGTAAACCTTCGGGGACCGTAATATTGACAAACGACGTTTGTCAAGCCTATTCTCCCCCGGCACGTTTCGGACTGGAACGAGGGCGACGGCAGCGCGCGGGTGTTGGTCGATTCCGCAGCTCGAATGCGGTGAAATGGCGGACCGGCGCTTTCGGCGTGCCGGGAAGTGAAGAGAGGGCTGGAGCAATTGAATGAGAAAGGAAGCGGTTCAAAATATCGTTTCCGGTCTTAAGCTCGCGGGCATCGACTTCGTCGTGACGCTCTCGTGCACCGCGGTCGGCCCGCTGATCCCCCACGTGATGAAGGAGCCCCAGTTCAAGCACGTTCCCGTATGCAACGAGGGAGACGGCTTCGTCATCTGCGCCGGTGCGTGGATGGGGGGGAAGACGCCCGCCCTCCTGATCGAGAATACGGCGGTGCTTCTCGGGGCCTACTCCCTCACCGGGCTCGACTGCATGTACGGCGGTTTTCCCATGCTGATGATCGTGGACCACAGGGGCAGCTTCGGCGACGGCTCCGCGTACTTCTACGCCGGCGGCGGGATCATGGCCCCGGTCGTCCTGGAGGGGCTGAGGATCCCCTACCGGATCGTTCGGGAGTGCGGCGAATTGATCGGCGCGATCCAGGAAGGCCAGAAGACCGCCGCGGCCCAGGGGAAGCCCGTGGCGATCCTGCTCAGTGGGGAGGAAGTCTCGTGAACCGTTACGACTGTCTCCGGCTCCTCGGGCCGAAGATCACCGACGAGCTGATCGTCACCAACCTGGGCGGGGTCGCCAGGGAGTGGTTTCAGTTGAAGGATCGGGAGGGAAACCTATACCAGCCGTATCTCGGGCACGCGACGCCCCTGGCCCTGGGACTCGCCCTCGCGCTTCCCCATCGACCGGTCCTCTGCCTCGACGGGGACGGAAGCATGCTTCTGAGCCTCACCGTGCTGCCGGTGATCGCCTCGCAGAACCCGCCGAACCTGAAGGTGATCGTCTTCGACAACGAGGCCTACGAAGCGACCGGCGGACTCCCGACGCTGACCCGTTCCGGGACGGACCTCGCAGCCATGGCCAAGGGAGCGGGGATTCGCTTCGTACGTTCGGTGACGAGCCTGGAGAAATTCGAAGAGGCAGTGGACGAGGCGTACGCATCCCCGTGTGCCTGCTTCGTCGCGGCCAAGGTTGAGATCATGACGCGGCGGTTTCCCTACCCCGCCCTCTTCGGCGCGGAAAACCGCTTCCGTTTCGTTCGCCACATCGAGAAGACGGAGTGCATTCAGGTCATGAAGCCGCCGGCCAAGGCGCTCCCACAGGACAAGATGGTCGAGATCGAAGGAGCAGAGTAGAGCAGGAAGAGCAGGAAGAGCAGGAAGAGCAGGAAGAGCAGGAAGAGCAGGAAGAGCAGGAAGAGCAGGAAACATAGAGGCGGCGCTTGGACCTGTTCCTCCTGTTTCACCCTGATTTTCCTGCTTCACTCTGCCTTTCCTGCTTCACTCTGCCTTTCCTGCTTCACTCTGCCTTTCCTGCTTCACTCTGCTCTTCGAAATCCATTACCAGCCGGACCTCTCCCGGGAGGTCGGTTCGGGTGGCGTGGGGGTAGAGCTTCTGGAAGACGTGCAGCATGGGTTTGTTCTCGGCGAGCACGTCGGCCGTGAGCCCTCGATAGCCGTTCTTGATGGCGATGGCCTGAAGCCCTCGGACGAGGTGCTTGGCGACGCCCATTCCTTGGAAGTCCTCCCGGACGACAATGGCGATCTCCGCCCGCTGGTCCCCGGCGTCCGCGTACGTGGCGATGGCCATCACCTCGTTGGCTCCTTGGTTCCGGACGAGGCCGATCAGGGTCACGTTCTTCCGGTAGTCGAGGTTCGCCCAGTGGCTCTGGGCCATGCCGTGGGTGAAGAGCTCCATCCGCGAGAAGAAGCGGTAGTAGATCGTCTCCTGCTTGAGCGAATAGAAGAAGTTGCGGTAGGCGATCTCGTCCGAAGGGAGGAGAGGCCTGACGGAAACGGACCTCCCGTTCGGTAGCTCCAGCCGGCTCTTGTACTCTTCGGTGAACATCAGATCCGTGGCCGGCGGGGGCAACTGGTCCATCGAGATGTAACGGCTCTGCTTCGCCGAGCGGACGAGGCTCTCCCGGAAGGAGGGGTGGGCGATCTGGGTCAGCTCGATCGCCCGCTGATAGATGCTCTTCCCCTTTAGCTGGGCCACGCCGTACTCCGTGACGACGAAGTTCACGTCCGCTCGAAGGGTCGCGAGGCCCGCCCCCTCGCTCAGGTTCGCCACGATCCGGGAGACCGTGCCGTCCTTTGCGGTCGAGGGGAGTGCGACGATCGAAAAGCCTCCCTTCGAGAGGGAGGCGCCCCGGATGAAGTTCGCCTGGTCGCCGGTGCCGCTGAAGAAGCGCCTCCCCACCGAGTCGGAGCACACCTGCCCGGTCAAGTCCACCTCGAGCGCCGAGCTGATCGAGATCAGGTTGTCATTCTGCGCGATGATGCTCGCGTTGTTGACAAAGTCGGCGGTCCCGAAGAAGAAGCTCGGATTGTTGTCGATGAACTCGTAGGTGCTGCTCGTTCCCTGGCAGAACGACGCGACCGCCCGGTCCTTGAGGAAGTTCTTGTTCCGGTTGGTGATGACGCCGCTCTTGCACAGAGGCACGAAAGCGTCCGTGATCACGTTGGTGTGGATGCCCAGATCGTTCTTATCGCCCAGGAGGCTCAGGATCATGTTCGGCAGGTGACCGTAGCCGATTTGCAGGGTAGCGCCGTCGTCCACCAGCTCCGATACGTAGTAGGCGATCCGTCGGGCGACCTCTTGGTCCCCGATGGTGGGCGCGTACTCGACCAGAGGTTCCTCGAAGGGGACGAAGTAGTCGATCTCGTCGACGTGGATGAAGCCCTCGCCGAGGGTGCGGGGCATGCGCGGGTTGACCTGCGCGATCACCAGCTTCGCCCGGCGGGCCGCTTCGCGCGTCACGTCGACCGAGACGCCGAGGCTGCCGTATCCGAACCGGTCCGGCGGGCTGATCTGGACGAGCGCCACGTCCAGCCCGATCTGATTCGTCCGGAAGAAGTACGGGATCTCCGAGAGGTAGGTCGGGATGTAGTCGATCTTCCCCTCGAAGAAGGCGTCCCGCATCGTGTGGGCGACGAAGAAGAGCTTGAGAGAGAAGCGCCTGATGAACGTCTCGTCGTGCAGGTACCGGGCCAGGCTGATGGCCAGCATCTGGTAGATCATCGCGTCCTGGAGGTCGGTCTCGGCGACCAGGGCGTCGATGAGGTGACGAGGCTCCCCGCAGGCGGATCCGATGAAGATCCTGCTCCCGTTCTTGATGTGGGAGACCGCCTCGCGGGCGGTCACCACCTTGTCTGCAGGGCAGAAACCGAACTCCATTCCGATGATCAGACCTCTTCCGCGGGGGGCACCAGCAGGACCGGAACCTTCGAGTGCTGCACCACGCCCTTGGCGGCGCTCCCGAGCGCGGTGGAGTGAAGGAGGCCTTTATGCGAACCCATGACGATGAGGTCGCACCCCTGCTCGGCCGCGACGCGCACGATCTCGTCGGGCACCTGCCCCTCCTCGATGAGGACGTCGTAGGAGTCGAAGGAGGGCTGGAGACCGCCGGAGACGGCTGAGCTGTAGAACTCGGCCAGCGCCCTGCGGACGATGTCGTCGTCCCTCCTCTTGCCGATCAGGACGTTCTGCACGTGCTTCTCCCGAGCCTCTCGGAAGCGCTGAGACGTCTCTTCACCCAACATGAGATCGATCGTCTGCTTGGCCCCGCCCGGCAGCTTCTCGAGCACGTGGAGGATCACCATGCCCGCTCCGTGGAGGTTCGCTATCGTCGCCGCGTAGTAGAACGCGCGGCGCGAATTCTCGGTGAGGTCCGTCGCAAAAAGGATGCGGTTGATCTGGGGAACCATTTACGTTTTCTCCTTCCTCGAAGTGCACTCCTCCCGAAGCGGGAGGACGGGAACACCCTTCGATTGGCTCTGTTGGAGGGACTCCGCGTGCGGAGCCGATCCGTCCAGGGGGGCAGGCCGAGCGCGGTAGTCCCCCATTCTGGCCCATCCCCGGGAAATAGTCGAGAGGCCGCGCGCCCGCGGTGAAGCCCGGGGCAGAGCAACGGGAAGGCTCGCTTGGAGAGCGACGCTTGAGCGGGACCTTGTGGCACCGCTCTTATCGTGTAAGGTTCAGGCAAACAGTCTTCGAGGGCATTCTTGCGCGATCCACCTCTGTGGCGGCGGCCGAACGGAGCGAGAGATGTTCCAGCGAGGTCAACCGATCTTGGGCGAAAACGTCGATCGCCTGCTGCACGCGTGGCTCTCCCGCTGGACGTTCGGGCTCTCGCCGGCTTCGCTGATGCTCGCCTACCTCGACTGGCAACTCCACTGGGCGATGAACCCCGGGAAACAGTTCGAGCTCTTCCAGAACGCCGCGTACAAGTCCTTCAGCTTCGCGGCCCGGGCCGCCAGGCTGACGAAGGATCCCGATTCCACTCCCGAGATCGAGCCGCTCCCGCAGGACCACCGGTTCGACGCTCCGGAGTGGCGGCGGTGGCCCTTCAACCTCCTGTTCCAGTCATTCCTGCTGATCGAGCAGTGGTGGCACTACGCGACGACCGGCGTACGGGGAGTCTCCTGTCACGACGAGCACGTCGCCGGCTACGTGGCGCGGCAACTCCTGGACGTCTTCTCCCCCTCGAATTTCGTGGCGACGAACCCCGAGGTCTTGGCGGCCACCCGAGGGGAGGCGGGGCTCAACCTCGTCCGGGGCTGGTCCAACCTGTTGGACGACCTCTGCCGGGCCGCATCGGGCAGGCGCCCGGCCGGAGCCGAGAAGTTCAAGGTCGGCAAGAACGTAGCGGTCACGCCCGGGAAGGTCGTCTACTGCAACCGGCTCATGGAGTTGATCCAGTACGCTCCCGCCACCGAGCGAGCCCGTCCCGAGCCGGTGCTCATCATCCCGGCCTGGATCATGAAGTACTACATCCTCGATCTCTCTCCTTCGAACTCCCTCGTAAAGTACCTGGTCGACCACGGCTATACCGTCTTCATGATCTCGTGGAAGAACCCCGGGCCGGAAGACCGGGACCTCGGAATGGAGGACTACCGGACCCTCGGGGTGATGGACGCGCTGGGCGCCGTCTCGGGCATCCTCCCGGAGCGCGAGATCCACGCCGTCGGCTACTGCCTGGGCGGTACCCTGCTCGCCATCGCCGCCGCGGCCATGGCCGGCGGGGGCGACGGAGACGAACGACTGCGGAGCATCACCCTGCTCGCGGCCCAGACCGACTTCACGGAACCGGGCGAAATCGGGCTCTTCATCGACGAGAGTCAGGTCTCGTACCTGGAAGACATCATGTGGGAGCGGGGCTACCTCTCCAACGAGCAGATGTCGGGAGCCTTTCAGCTCCTGAGGAGCAACGACTTGATCTGGTCGCGGGCCGTGCGGGAGTACCTCCTCGGCGCCCGGGTCCCCATGAACGACCTCATGGCGTGGAACTCGGACACCACGCGCCTGCCGTACCGGATGCACAGCGAGTACCTCCGGAGCCTCTTCCTCAACAACGACCTGGCGGCCGGCCGCTACCGCGCCGGCGGCCACGCGATAGCGTTGAGCGACATCCGTGCGCCGGCCTTCCTCGTGGCGACCTCTAAGGACCACGTGGCGCCGTGGAGGAGTGTCTATAAGTTCCACCTGCCCGCCGACACCGAGACCACCTTCGTCTTGACCAACGGCGGACACAACGCGGGGATCATCAGCGAGCCCGGCCACCCCCGCCGGAGCTACGCGATCTCTACGCATCCGGAAGGCGCCAAGTACCTGGATCCGGAGACGTGGCTGAGCCGGACCCCGGTCCGGCAGGGCTCGTGGTGGCCGGCGTGGCTCGAGGGGCTCGCCCGGCGTTCCGGGGAGCCCACGCTGCCGCCCGCCTTCGGTGCGCCGGAGCGAGGCTTCCCGGTGCTGGCTGACGCTCCGGGTTCGTACGTCGTCGAGGACACCGGAGCGAAGGCTGCCCCGCCTCTCGCCGGCTGATCCGCAGCCGAGCGTGGCCGACCGGAACCTCTCCATGAAGAGCAGCTGTCAGTTTTCGGTTCTCAGTTCTCCGTCAAGAAGAGCCCCGTCACCCGGTTCTTCACCCGATCACCGATAACTGACAACCGATAACGAGTCCTAGAGGACGAACGATGGAAAGCTGCAGACTAGCCAGAGAGCTCGTCCCCGGCGAGCGAGTCTTCGTCTCCCATACCGTCTCGGAGGCCGAGCTCGCCCTCTTCGCGGCCGCCACGGGGGACGTGAACCCCATCCACTTCGATCGCGCGTATGCGGGAGCCACCTTCTTCAAGGGAAGGATCGTCCACGGCATGCTCTGCGCGGGCTTGATCTCCTCGGTGATCGGCAACCACCTGCCGGGGCTGGGGACGATCTACGTCAGCCAGAGTCTCCAGTTCCTCGAACCGGTGCGGGTCGGGGACACCCTCACGGTGGCCGTGGAGGTCCAGCACGTGGACGTGGCGCGGAACCTCGTGAGGCTGCGCACCACCTGCACGAAGGGAGAGACGGAAGTCGTCGTCGACGGCGTCGCCGTCGTGGAACCGCCGAAGGCCCGACCTACGGCGGAGTCGCAGGACGCGATCCGGCTGCGGACGGAAGCCCTGGAGGCCTCGATGGCGAAGGCGAAGAGCGCCTTCATTTCCGCGCTTACCAGAGACTCCGGACCGACGTGAAACGGGGTCCGGGCCGGCGTCCCGCCCCTGGGCGGCGCCCGGAGCCCCCCTTCCGCAGTTGACTTCCCCCTAGATGCGAAGACCGCCCCTTAGATGCGAAGACCGCCGTCGACCGAGAGCACGCGCCCGGAGAGGTAGTCGTTTCCGAGGGCGAACTGCAGTGCGTCGGAGATCTCCTCGCACGAGGCCATCCGCCCCATCGGGATGGCAGACTCGATCCTCTGGCGCACGTCCGGCCGTAACGCTTGGGTCATCTGGGTAGCGACATAGCCCGGCGCGAGGGAGAGGACGCGGATGCCGTACCGCGCCAGCTCCTTCGCCCACGCGACCGTCATCGCCACTACGCCCGCCTTCGCGGCTGAGTAGCTGGTCTGGCCGATGTTCCCGGCGCGGCAGACGGAGGAGATGTTCACGATCACTCCGCCCGTCTTCAGTTGGATCATGTGCCAGGCAGCCTCTCGCCCGCAGAGGAAGACCCCCGTCAGGTTGACGTCGATCACGCGCGCCCACCTCTCGTAGGGCATCTTGAGCAGGGTTCCGTCCGGTCCGGGCTTCACGAGAAGACAATCCCGCGTGATGCCGGCGTTGTTCACCAGGGCGTCGATCCGGCCGTGATCCTTCACGAACTCACGGAACATCTCTTCGACCTGCTCCGGGTCCGAGACGTCGGCGCGGCGAGTCCAGACCGAAAGCCCCTCCTTCCCGAATTCACGCTTTTGTGCCTGGAGCCTCTCTTCGTCGGTCGAGCAGACTCCGACGCGCGCCCCTCGACGTGCGAGATCGAGGGAGAATTGCTTACCCAGGCCGCGGGTCCCTCCGGTGACGAGAATGCTTGAATTGTCGAGTTTCACGACCGCCTCCACAGCGACGGGTGTTCCAGGGAGCTCGGACGCCAAGACGCCACGTCCAGGGCGTCCGACTCGCAGATGGCAGGCTTCCGAGCTCCGTTTCGGTGCGGCCACGGTCCCGAGTGGCCGGTCGGGCCTCCCGCCGGTACTCCCGGCAGGTGACCTGTCGCTCGCCTTCTCGCGTCACCTCCTTCCCGCAGCATAGCGGCCCCGCGGGGCCGCTATGCTGCGGGGCTCAAAACGGGCCGACGGCCGCCCCTCGGACGCCACCGCTCTCCCGTGCCCGGCTACCGTGTCGCCACCCCACCGAGCCGACTCCCCGCCTCCTGCCGCGTCGGGAAGAACCAATGAAAACCGGGCGCTCCGCAGGGTGTCGGCCGGGCGCCCGGGAGTTTGTAGGCCTATGCTTCTCCGGCCCTCTCGCGCTGCTGGCCCTGCGGGAAGGAGCCCTGCTGGAACGCGTAGGTCGCGCCGGAGGCCGCTTCCTTCATCTGGCCCTCCCAGACCTTGCAGAAGTCGGTGCTGGTCTGCCCGACCGACTTCAGCCAGTCGGCGAAGACCTTCTGTCCCTCCTTCTGGTACTCGAAGAGCTGACCCATCCACAGGTTCAGGAGCTTCTCCGACTGCTCGCGGTAAAGGTTCGCGTAAGAGTTCCACATCTCCATCTGGTCCGCCCACATGCTTCCGATGGTCTTCGTTTCTGACTGCT
>JACRCS010000081.1 GCA_016218905.1 Deltaproteobacteria bacterium | reverse complement strand
CCGCCCCCCGCCCCCCGCGCGGCCTTGACGCTGTGGTAAGGTCTGATACTGTCCGCAGCGGAGCGCTCAGGGCCCGAGGCGCGAGAACCAGGAAACAGGGCTTCGCCGGTTCGAGAACGGACATGAACCTCTACGCGCTCTCCTTCTACGTCACCGCGGCCGGCGTCCTGGCGGCCACAGCTATCGCCATCACCCGGCGAAACCTCGTGCAGGCGGTCCTCTACCTGATCCTCTCCTTCCTCGGTACGGCGCTCGTCCTCTACCTCTTCGGAGCGCCCCTCCTGGCGGCCCTCCACGCGATCATCTACGCAGGCGCCATCATGGTGGTGTTCCTGCTCGTCGTGACGGCCGTCGACGCCGAAGCCGCCCGCGAGCGGATGTTTCCCCCGGGCCAGCTCGTGCCCGCCGCCCTCATCGCGGCGGGTTACGCGGCCGCGGGACTCCTGATCCGGGCCGGCCGGGCCGCCGACGTCCCCTTGGCTGCCGCGGAGCTCTCCCCGCGAGAGTTCGGCTTCCTGCTCTTCCACCGGCACTGGCTCTCGGTCGAGATCGTCTCGCTGCTCCTCCTCGTAGGAGTCGTGGCAGTGCTCCTGCTCGCCGCGGGCCGAGGGCCGGGGGGGAGCGAGGAGGCGCCGTGATCGCCCCCTTCGGCCACGTGCTCGCCTTCGCGGCGGCGCTCTTCCTGCTGGGCGGCTTCTGCGCCGTGGCACGCCGAAACCTGCTGATGATCGTCCTCGGGGTGGAGGTGATGCTGAACGCCGCCGGGATCGCGTTCGTGGCCGGGGCGCTCCGGTGGGGCCAGGCCGAGGGCCAGGCCTTCATGCTCTTCACGCTGGCCGTGGCCGCCACTGAGGTCTCGGTGGGCCTCGCCGTCATCCTCTACGCGTTCGTGCGAAGGCGCTCCTTCGATCCGGGCGCGTACGACCTGTTGAAGTGATGCCTCTCCAGACGAGCGAGCGATGACCGGCGCGGCGCTTTGGGAGCCCCCCTTTCTCGCGGCGGGCGGAGCGACACTCCTGCCCCTGGCCGCGTGCGCGGTGATCCTGCTCGGGCTGCGCAGGCGGCCGCGGCTCTCGGCCGGCGTCTCCATCGCCGCCGTGGCCGCCTCCTTCGCGTGCTCCGTCTTCCTCCTCGCCTCTTACGCCGACCCGGACCGCCCGCTCCGGTACGCGCTCCGTTGGCTCGGCTCCGGGCAGGTCTCGGTGACGTTCGGGTTCCTCCTCGACCCCCTCAGCGTCCTGATGCTCGTCCTCGTCGCCGGGATCAGCCTCCTCGTGCAGGTGTACTCGCTCGGCTACATGGCGGGCGACCCCGGCTTCGGCCGCTACTACGGCTATCTCTCCCTCTTCGCCTGGGCCATGACGTCGCTCGCGGTCTCGTCGAACCTCCTGCAGCTCTACGTCTTCTGGGAGCTGGTGGGTCTCGCCTCGTACCTCCTCATCGGGTTCTGGTACGAGAAGTTCAGCGCTACGCAGGCGGGCAAGAAGGCCTTCGTCATGACCCGGACCGGCGACGTGGGATTCTTCCTCGGCGTCCTCCTCCTCGCGCTCCATCTGGGAAACGTCGGAATCCCGGAGCTCGGGGGCGCGCGGACGTCGGAGCTCCTGCCGCCGGACCTCCTGACCCTCTCGGCCCTGCTGCTCTTCTGCGGGGTGGTCGGCAAGAGCGCCCAGTTCCCGCTCCTGACGTGGCTCCCCGACGCCATGGAGGGTCCGACGCCCGTGAGCGCGCTCCTCCACTCCGCCACCATGGTCGCGGCAGGCGTCTACCTGCTGGCGCGCCTCTTTCCCTTCTTTCGCCTCTCGCCGACGGCCCTGACGGTCTTCCTCTCGGTGGGGACGCTCAGCATGCTGCTCGCCTCGACTATGGCCCTGGTGAGCCGGGACCTAAAGAGGATCTGGGCCTACTCGACGATCAGCCAGCTCGGTTTGATGATCATGGGGCTCGCGGCGGGGGGGTACTTCGCCGGAGTATTTCACCTGACGACGCACGCCGCCTTCAAGGCGCTTCTCTTCCTCTGCTCCGGCGTCTTCATCCACCGGTTCCAGACGAACGACGTCTTCGAGCTCGGCCGGCTGCGGGACCGGAGCCTCGCGCTCCCGGCCGCCGCGCTCGCGGTCGCCGCGGCGGCCCTCGCCGGGCTGCCCCCCCTCTCCGGCTTCTTCAGCAAGGACGCGGTCCTGGCCACCCTCGCGGCGCTGCCCAACCCGGCCTGGTTCCTGGCCGGCCTCCTCGGCACCTTCCTGACAGCGTACTACGCCTTCCGCGCGGTCTTCCTCCTGTACTGCCCCAAGGGCGGGGAGAAGACCGCCGCGGGCCCGGGGCACGGCGGCCCCGGGGGAGAGGGGCGCTGGCTGCGCGCGTCCATGAGCGGCCCCCTCGTGGTCCTCGCGGCCGGTACGCTGCTCCTCGGCTTCTTCGAGGAGCCCCTGCGGGAGATCCTCCTCGGAGCGGGCGCCCGGGGCGCCGAGGCGGTCCCTCACGCACCATGGCTTCCGTACGCGGCCGCCGCCGCCGGGCTGGCGGGTCTCGGCCTCGCCTGGTTCGAGTTCGCCCGGCGCGGCGCCGAGCAGAAGGGCTTCGCCGAACGCGTGCCGGCAGTGGCGAAGCTCTTCGCCGAGCGCTGGTATCTCGACCGCTTCTACGTGCGCTTCGTCGAGCGCGTGGTGGACGGCGGCCTCTCGTACCTCTCCGCCCAGAACGAGCGCCGGGTGATCGACGGGACCATCGACGGGTTGAGCGGCGGGATCGTCTCGGCCGGCGGGGCGTTCGCCGCCTGGGGCCGGGTCATGATCCAATACCGGCTCCTCGTGACGTTCGGCGTGCTGGTCCTCCTGTCGCTCTGGTACTTCTTCCGGTGAGTCCGATGGCATTGAGTGTGATGCCCGGCTTTCCCTTTCTGTCGGCCATCCTCCTGAGCTGCATCGTCGGGCTCTGCGTGATCCTGTCCGTCCCGGAGGAGCGCAAGGACGTGGTCCGGGCGGTGGCCCTCCTCTTCTCGGGCGTCACGCTCCTCCTCTCCGCCTATCTCTTCTTCGCGTACGACAAGGCGCGGGGCGGGCTCCAGTTCGTCGAGAGCGTGGCGTGGGTGCCCTCCCTCGGCATTCGGTACCTCAACGCGTGCGACGGGTTCAACCTGCCGAACCTCCTCCTGACGGGCATCGTCTTCTTCACCGGCGTCCTCACGATGTGGCGGCTCGAGAACCGCGTGAAGGAGTTCTTCGCCCTCTACTTCGTCCTGGTGACGGGTGTCTTCGGGCTCTTCATGAGCTTCAATCTCTTCTTCATTTTCGTCTGGTACGACGTCTCGCTCTTCCCGATGTACCTGTTGATCGCGGTCTGGGGGACCACCCGGAAGGAGTACGGGGCCATGAAGCTGACCCTGTACCTGCTGGCCGGGAGCGCGCTCATCCTGCCGGCCCTGCTCTTCCTCTTCGTCCGCTCGGGCCTCAACACCTTCGATATCCCGGACCTGATGCGGCCCGGGACCTTCTCCGCCGGCGACCAGCGACTCGCGTTCGTGCTCCTCTACCTCGGCTTCGGGATCCTCGCGGGCGTCTGGCCCTTCCACTCGTGGTCGCCGGTGGGCCACGTCGCGGCCCCCCACGCGGTCAGCATGCTCCACGCGGGCGTGCTCATGAAGATCGGGGCCTTCGGCGTGCTCCGGGTCGCCATCTCGCTCTGCCCGGAGGGCTGGAAGTACTGGGCCGAGCTCATGGCCGCGCTGGCGGCCATAGGCATTCTCTACGGTGCCCTCGTGGGCCTGCGGCAGACGGACCTGAAGTTCGTCATCGGCTACTCGAGCGTCTCGCACATGGGCGTGGTCGGCCTCGGCCTCGCGACCGTGACCGCCGAGGGTTTGAACGGCGCAGTCTTCCAAATGTTCGCCCACGGGATCATGACGGCCCTCCTCTTCTCGGCGGTGGGGTACGTCTACGACACCACCCACACGAAGCTCATGCCGGAGCTCGGGGGCCTGAGCCGGGTGATGCCGGTCGCCTCCGCGTACTTCATCCTCGCGGCGCTGGCGAGCATCGGCGTCCCCGGTCTGGCCAACTTCTGGGGCGAGCTCCTCGTCTTTCTGGCCGCCCTGCGCGTCTACCCCCTCGCGGCAGGGGTGGCACTGCTGGCGCTCGCCGTGACCGCGCTCTTCATGCTCCGGGTCGTTCAGCGCACCTTCTACGGCTCTCCCCCCGAGCGGTTCTCGGGCCTCCCGGACGTGCCGTTCGGCCTCGGACTCCCGCGGCTGATGCTCGCCTCGGTGCTCGTGCTCCTGGGCCTCTTCCCCTGGGCACTCTTCGACGTGATCGAGACGGCGAGCCGCCCCTTCATGGCGGGCCTCCTGCCATGAGCGGCGCGCTCTTCGCTCCCGAGGTCTTCTTCGTCCTCGCGGCGCTCTGGTTCTTCACGGCGTCGCTCCTCGGTTGGACCGGTCCGGCGGGCCTCCGCCGCACGGCCTTCGCCCTGGCGCTGGTCGGCACCGGCCTCTGTCTCGCGGCGGTCGGGGGCCGAGCCGAGGCCGTCTACGGCACCTACCGCTTCGATCCCTTCTCGCAGCTCTTCAAGGTCGTCCTCTCGGGCGGCCTCCTCCTGACGACCTGCGTCTGCCGCGACCTCGGCGGCGTGGAGGAGCGCCACCAGCCGGAGTTCTACGGCCTCCTCTTCTTCTGCACCGCCGCCCTCTTGATGCTCGTGAGCGCGAATCACTTCCTGACTCTCTACCTGGCCCTCGAGCTCTCGAGCTACTCGCTCTACGTGCTCGTCGCGCTCCGGAGGCAGCGCGACGTCGGCCTCGAAGCGGGCATGAAGTACTTCCTCGTCGGGATCGTCGCCTCCGCGGCCATGCTCTTCGGCCTCGCGCTCTTCTACGCCTCGACCGGGACCTCGGACCTGCCCGGGCTCCGCGCCCTCGCCCCCCGGGCCGTGGGCGAGCCCCTGGCAGCCATCGGCCTCTCGCTCGCCCTGAGCGGGCTCTTCTTCAAGCTCGCGGTCTTCCCCTTCCACTTCTGGGCGCCGGACGCGTACCAGGGAGCGCCGAACCAGGTCGCCGCCTACCTCTCCTCCGTCTCGAAGGTGGCGGGGATCGCGGTCCTCGTCCGCGTGGCCGCCGCGATCGGGGATAGGAGCCCCCACCTGCCGGGCATCCTCTTCGCCCTCGCGGTGGCCTCCATGACCTTCGGCAACCTCGCCGCCATCGCCCAGGCGGACCTGAAGCGGCTCTTCGCCTATTCGACGATCGCCCACGCCGGCTACGTCCTGGTCGGGATCCTCACCTTCGGCCGGAGCGGGTACGCGAGCGCCGCCTTCTACGCCCTGGCGCTCCTCGCCATGAAGTTCAGCGCCTTCCTGGTCGTCATCGAGGTCGCGTCCGACGGCCGTAACCTCCGGGTCCGCGACCTGGCCGGCCTCCACCGCCGCTCGCCGCTGCTCGCCCTGACGCTCCTCGTCTCGCTCCTGAGCCTGGCGGGGATTCCCCCCACCGTCGGCTTCACCGGGAAGTTCCTCGTCTTCCTGGCCGCGATGAGGAGCGGCTACTTCGCGCTGGTCCTCGTGGCCATGATCAACGTGGTCGTCTCCCTCTACTACTACCTGCTGGTGATCAAGGCGGCGTACCTCCTGGAACCGGAGGGGGAGGCGGCGGCTCTCCGGCTCTCCCGCTCAACGCAGTTCCTGAGCGGGCTCCTGATCGTCGCCATGGTCTTGGCCGGCCTCTTCCCGTACCCCCTGATGAGGCTCGCGGACGCCGCGGCGGGGGCGCTGCCGTGAGCGCGAGCGAGCGACGGCCGGGAGTTT
>JACRCS010001031.1 GCA_016218905.1 Deltaproteobacteria bacterium | reverse complement strand
CGGTGGGCTTCGGATCGGCCGGGTTCGAGAGGGTCACCGGCGGCCCGCTACGCTGCTTCCACTGATACGACGCGGCCCCACTCGACGCGCTCCCGTCGAGCACGACTTGCCCTCCCGCCACCGCTTCGGCGGGTGCCGTGGCGGAGGCAACGGGTGGGAGCTCGCCGGCGACGACGTTGACGACCGTGGTATCGGTCGCGATGAGGCCGCCGTTATCGGTGACCGTCAGGTTGAAGGTGAGAGCACCCGAGGACGGGGCCTGGAACATGGGGCTCGCGGTCGAGGGATTCGAGAGCGTGACTGCCGCCCCGCCCACATGCTCCCAGAGGTAGGAGACGATCGCGCCGTCCGGGTCGGACGAGCCCGTGCCGTTCAAGGTCACGGTGGCGCCGGCGGAGACGTTCTGGTCGGCGCCGGCCTGGGCCACGGGCGGCTGGTTGGCGGACGGCACGCTCACGGTCACCGTGGTCGTGGCGTTGGCGGAGAGTCCCTGGTTGTCCGTGAGCTTCAACTGGAAGGAGAGGCTTCCCGAGGCGGGCGCGGTAAACGTCGGCCGCGCCACGGTCGTGCTGGAGAGAGTGACCGAGGTCCCGGAGGTCTGGGTCCATAGGTAGGACGCGATCGTCCCGTCCGGATCCGAAGAGTTGGAACCGTTCAGGGTGACCGTCGCACCCGGCGAGACCGTCTGGCTGGGGCCCGCGTCGGCCACGGGCGGCTGATTGGCGGCCGTGACGTTCACGGTCGTCGTAGCGGAGGCCGTGAGCCCGCCGGAGTCGGTGACGGTCAGGCGGAAAGTCAGGGCGGCGCCCCCGGCGCCGACCGCCGGCGCCGCGAACGTGGGCCGGGCGACGTTCGTGCTGGAGAGCGTGACCGTCGTCCCGGCAGTCTGGGTCCAGAGGTAGGCCGCAATCGTGCCGTCCGGGTCCGAGGAGTTGGAGCCGTCGAGCGTCACGGGGGTGCCGCGGGCGACGGTCTGGTTCGGGCCCGCGCTGGCGACCGGCGGCTGATTGACGTTCGTCACGTTCACGGTGACGGAGGCGCTCGAAGCGGCGCCCGCGGCGTCCCTCACCGTCAACTGGAAGCCGAGGCTCGCTCCCGTGGTCCCGACGGCGGGAGCGGTGAACCTCGCTTGCGCGGTGGCCACGCCCGAAAGGGTGACGGCCGGTCCGGAGGTCTGAGTCCATTGGTACGTGGAGATGGGTCCCGAAGAGTTCGACCCGTTCAGGACGACCGCCGCGCCCTCCGCCACGGTCTGCGCCGGGCCGGCGTCCGCGACGACCGGCGTCGTGGCCGGGCAGAAGTAGCCCAGGTCTCCCGCCAGGTAAGCGTCCTTCGCGGGCGTGGGGGCGGCCTTGCTGGACGCGGCGTGGCAGAGGGTGCAGTCGCCCGTGTAGGGCGTGGCGGGCGCGCAGAAGTTGTTGACGGTGCTCCCATAGGAAGAGAATCCCAGGGCCGTTCCGGCCCAGCCGCCGGCAGTGATGAGGACCGCGACGACTCCGAGTTTCTTGACGATCTGCCTCATCTGCCTCTCCTCGGTTGTTGTTGTTAAAACGCCCGGGAGAGTGCACTCGAATTGGGAACGCGCTCAAGTTAATATTCAATTAATTCTAGGAAGGCAAGCAGCCCTCCCTTGGGAGGGCGGCGGAGGCGGCGGCGCAACCCGCCCGGCAGCGGAGGAGGGAGGAGGGGGCGCTACTTCCGCTTCGACTGCCTGTACTCGGCGACGGCCTTCTTCAGCTCCCGGTACCCCTCGCAGGAGGAGCAGAGCTTCCCGAGCTGGGCGAGGTGCTCCTCGGCCTTCGGCAGGTTATCCACCGTGAGGTAGGCCTCTCCGATGTACTCGTGGGCGCCCAGGTGCTTCGGATCGAGCCGCAGGGCCTCCTGGTAGTGTTTGAACGCGAGGTCGACGTTGCCGGACTTGCGCCACGCGAAGCCGAGGTAGTTCTGGACGTCCGCGTTTCTCGGCTCCCGGGCGGCCACCCGGTTGAAGGCGTCCAGGGCGGCCTTCCAGTTCTGTCCCTCGATGGCCCGCTTGCCGGTCTCGAAATCCTTGTCGGCGGGGCGCCCGGCCGACGCCGGCGAGTCCGTCCCGATGGCGTGGGCGGGAGGGGCCAGGAGCGGTGAGAGGAGGTCGCCAGCAGGGGGATCAGAAGCCTTCGCATGACGCCTCCTGCTCGGGGAGACCCGAGGTATACGCATTAGAGACAATATCAGTCTACTTGAGGAGCGCGGTCCCGCAAGGACCCGCGCCGACACTCCCCGGGGAAGCGGCGACGGGCCATTTCATGTCCCCCGTGATTTCCTGCGCCAGCGAGACGACGAGCGCCGGCTCACCCAGGCCGCCGCGAAGCTCTCCGAGGACTCCCTGCGGGCCGTGTGGGACAACGACGAAGATGCCGCCTACGACAAGCTTTGAGTTCGGCGCCGTCGTTCTCGTCCCGTTCCCCTTTAGCGACCAGACCACCACCAAGCAGCGTCCGGCGGTCGTCGTGAGCTCGGCGGCGCGATTTTCGCATCCGAATTGGAGCTTCAGACACTTGTGTGGGTAGCGGTCCCAGCGGCAT
>JACRCS010001025.1 GCA_016218905.1 Deltaproteobacteria bacterium | reverse complement strand
TGGCTACGACGCGAAGCCGGTCCGTGCTCGCAGGAGCGACCCTCTCCATGGTTTCACGCCCCTCTTCGACCAACGGAGTCCATCGCGACCGGCGCTGTGCCGCGAGGCGGGCACCCGCGCGGTAAGCTGCTCCCCGCCACCCCGGAAGAGCTCTGGGACAGCTCGGAGAGGAACTCGAGGATCCAGCCGGAGAGGCTGATCTTCTCGGACAGCATAACGGCTCGCTTCCGCTGCCACGAACCCCCCAAGTCCTGCGCACCCACCAGCCCCCGGAGCTTGGCGAGCAGCTCCGAAAAGTCCTCGGGCCGGTAGCCGAAGGTGAGGCCGTACCGCGACTCCAGCTCCTCCAGGTAGCTGATCCTCCCGACGAAGGAGTTGCAGCGCAGCGCGGGCACGCCGAGCACCGACGCCTCGGCGGTCATCGTCTGGCTGTCCCCGACGTACAATCCGGCGAACGCAAGGGCGTGGTGAAGGCGGTCAGCCGGCAGAGGAAGGGTTTCCAATCCCGGGACATCCGCCTCGCGCCCGACCTCGCACGACGTGAAGGCCCTCCCTCGGGTGCGGAGGACTCTGACCACCTCACGAAGCCCCTCCTCGTCGATTCCGCGGGCCCCCTTGTCGTGATGCGCCGCGAGGGCGCTCAGGCGAACGATGGAGTAGAACTCGCCCCGTTCTACTCCCAGCTCGTTCAACACCGTCGGATCGGGAGTGAAAACGTCCGGGTGCAGGTAGGCGAGCTCGTGGTAGCTGTCGTGCACCACGTGCTTTCCTCCCCAGCCCTCGTGGGCGAGGCAGCGGGGCGTCACAATGTAGTCGGCGAAGGGGTAGGTGGATCGCACGAATAGGGGCACCACGGAGGCGTCGTCCTCGTTGAAGACCACTGACCTTGCGGAAGAGAGGCGGGATACGTGGCTGATGCAGGGGGACGTCCCGACCATGAGATCGATGCCCGAGCTCCGGACCACTCTCCAAATGCGCAGATCGCGCTGGACCATTTCGAGGACGGCGCCGAGCTTCCCCCGGCCGGGGCGGCTCGTGAAGAGGGGACGAACGCCGGCGTCTCGGAGGAGGTCCACCGTCACGTCCTTGCTCCGAGCGGTCACCCAAAGGTTTTGCCCCGATTCGGCCAATCCCTTCATCGCGTGACGAAACAGATGGAAATGGGCAGGGTGACAGATGTCGAAGAGGGCGTTCATCGACCCTGCCACCGCAACGGAGTTCTGCTGAGGGTCATCTCGATTCCGCTCCCGTCCACGCCGCAAGGGGCAGGCGTCGAACGGTGCCGGCCCCCTTGCCCTTCGAGCTCGTCCCAGCGCTGGCTGGTGTCATCTCAGGTTCTTGTTGTAGTCCATGTCGAACCACATGGCGAAGAACAGGGTCTGGAGGCCCGACACTCCCAGGAACCCGGCGAACATGGCGCTCGTCGCAGTAACGTGGCTTTGTTCAACGACCCTGAGGACCAGCAGGTACGCTCCCAACAGGAAGCCGGCGGGCGTGAGCGTCAAACCGAGCAAGTAGAAGAAGACCAGCGGGTGGAAATCGTAGATCACGTACTTCCAGAAGAGGCGCCACCAAAAACCCTTCAACAGCAACCACGGGATCGCCAATACCACTTTTCGCAGCTTGATCCCAGACTTCTCCCCAACGTTGTAGACCGGCCGAACGCTCACGTCGCGCACCCGGAAGTTGTGGACGTTGAGTTTGATGAGCACGTCGTTGGGCATGCCGTAGCGAGGGTAGATCGTCGCGGTCCCGATTCTCTCCAACGCGATCTTCGAGATGGCCGTGTACCCCGTCTGGCTGTCGGCCACGTGCCAGTAGCCGGAAGCAATCTTGGTCAGGAGCGAGAGAAACGAGTTCCCAATGTACCGGGTCTTCGGGATCATTTTCCAGGATTCCCCCCGGAAGAGTCGGTTTCCCTTCACGTAGTCGGCCTCACCGCAGCAGACGGGACCGACGACACGGTGCAGATCGGCCGGGTCCATCTGGGCATCCCCGGCCATCACGGCGGTCACGTCGATCCCGTCAGCCAGGGCGGCCTCGTAGCCGGTCGCGATGGCTGCGCCGACTCCGCCGTTGGCGCCGCGTCGCAGCACGGTCACGCGACGCGGCGCCTTGGCCTCACGAACGCGAGCGACTTCGGCCGTTCGGTCGGCGCTCCGGTCGTCGACCACGTAGATCCTGTCCACAAAGTCGGGTATCGTGTCGACGACCCCCCCGACCAGCGCCTCGACGTTGTACGCCGGGATCACGACCGCCACGGTCTTATCGTGCAACATGCCTTTGCCTCCCAGGTCCTGTGCGTGGGGGGTACCACCCGCCGGGGAGCGCACCGGTCGCGCCGCGCTCCCCGAGCCCTTCGCCCGACGCCGTGACCGAGACCTTGTCGAAGGCGTTCGGCGCCCAGGGTACATCGGGAGAGTCGGTATGCGGAAGTGCTCTTATGCCAACGGCGCGCCAGCGGCCGGGATCCCTATGCTTTGGCGGGTAGCCGCCGTGGCGGTCCTCGGTCTTGCCCTCTTCCTGGTGCACCGGCCCCCGCTTCATGCGCCGTTCTACCTCGATTCCACGTACCATCTGGCGGAGAAATCAAACCTCCACATGGAGGCGCCGACGCCCGACGCCCTGTGGCGGGCGATCCACCTCGACACGGACTCTCCGCGGATCTACCGGCCGCTGTCGGGACTCACGCTCGCATTCACCTATTGGCGCGCAGGCCTCGACCCCGCTGCCTACCGCCTCGGGAACATCGCGATCCACATCCTGGCCTCTCTATCTCTTCTGTTCCTGCTCACGGCCGTGCTCCGCGCCCCTCGGGTTGCCCGGCGGTATCCGGTAGAACCCTCGGCAACCTGGCTCATCGCCTTGCTCGCCACGACGATCTGGAGCTTGCACCCGGTGCAGACCAACGTCGTGTCGTACGTCATTCAGCGCATGACGAGTCTGAGCGGTCTGTTCTCGTTTCTGGCCGTCGGAGCCTACGTCCGCCTCAGGTCGGGACGTGGCTGGGCCTGGGCACCGCTGGTCGTGGCGGCGACGCTGTGCTCCGCGGCGAGCAAGGAGATTGGGGCTCTCGCGCCCTGCTTCTTCCTGCTCGCAGAGTGGCTCCTGCTCGACCCTCCCGCGCAGGGAGCTCCGCGGAAGGCGCTGGCGTCTGCCTGGGGTGCGATCCTGGCTGGGGCCGCGATCGTCGCCCTGCTCCAGGGCCCGGCGCTGTGGCACAAGGTCCAGGCAGGCTACGCGGTTCGCTCCTTTACGATGGGAGAGCGTCTCCTTACCGAGGCAACGATCCAACTTCGCTACCTCACCCTTCTCTTCGTGCCAGATCCACGGCTGCTGACGATCGACGCCGAGGTCTCGCCGTCCAAGGGCCTCCTGCACCCCCCGGAGACCCTGGGAGGGGTCCTCCTGATTCTGCTCACCCTCGCCCTAGCCGTCCTCTGGGCCCGGCGCCGACCTCTGGTCAGCCTCGCAATCGCCTGGTTCTTCGTGGCCCAGGCCGTGGAGAGCACGATCCTGCCCCTGGAGCTCTACTTCGAGCACCGGCTCTACGTGCCTGCGGCCCTGCTGTACGTTCCGGTAGCGCACGGAGTCTTCTCCGTGGCACGCCGACACCGCTGGGCCGCCGTCGCGGGGACCGCGACTTTGGCCTGCGTGCTCGGGGCCGAAGCGTGGGCCACCCATTATCGAGCGACCCTCTGGGCCGAT
>JACRCS010001019.1 GCA_016218905.1 Deltaproteobacteria bacterium | reverse complement strand
CGTGCGAGCCAGCTCCTTGCGACTCAACCCCGGAAACAACTCCACTGTCTCCCGGACGAGTTCCAACTCCTCCGGGGTGCTGTCCCGTCCCGCCTGCTGCAATCCCCGCGAAAAGTCCCTCGGCATCGCGTGGTCTCCTCCGCCCTCGAGGCACTCCGAAACCACGCTATCTTCTCAAAAACGCGTCGGGCTGTTTACCCCCGGCTTTGCGACAAAAGAATCTTCGCCGCCTCCGCTAGCCTGCTCGGCCCTTGACGTTCTCGGCTTGTGCGTCAGCGCTGGGCGGGGAAAGCGCCCGGATCGGGTTCTTCGTAGAGCCGGTCGAGGAGCGGCCGGTAGTGCTCGGTCACGACGCGCCTGCGGACCTTCAGGGTCGGAGTGAGCTCGCCGCACGCGACCGAAAACTCGTGCTCGAGCAGCACGAACCTGCGCACGCGCTCGTAGGGCGCGAGCCCCGCCTCGTCCTGGAGCTTCTCCAGGCGCCGCCGGAAGAAGTCCAGGACGCGCGGGTGCCGGACGAGCTCCGCGACGTCCTCGGTCCCGAGCTCCTTTCGCCGGGCGTAGCGGCGCAGCCACTCGGCGTCCGGGACTACGACGGCGGAGATGAACTTCCGGCAGTCCCCGTAGAGCATGGCGTCGGCGATGAAGCGGTCGCCCTTGAGGACCCTCTCCACCTTCTGCGGCGCGACGTTCTTGCCCCCGGCGGTGACGATGAGGTCCTTCTTCCGGTCGGTGATCCGCAGGAAGCCCTCCGGGTCAAGCTCTCCCACGTCGCCCGTCCGGAACCAGCCCTCGGCCGTGAAGGCTTCGTCGGTCGCGGGACCGTCCTTCCAGTACCCCCCGAAGACGTTCGGACCGCGAACGAGGACCTCTCCGTCGTCCGCGATCCGCCCCTCGACGCCCCGCAGAAAGGGCCCCACGGTGCCGACCTTGTGGCGGGCGGGCGTGTTGACATTGGTGACCGGAGCCGTCTCGGTGAGGCCGTAGCCTTCGTAGATGGGGATCCCCACGCCCCAGAAGAAGCGCGCGAGCTCCGGTGCGAGCGGCGCACCGCCGGAGATGAAGAAGCGAAGCCTCCCACCGAGCTTGCTCCGGATCTTCCGGTAGACGAGGCGATCGGCGACGAGCGCCTGCAGGGAGAGTCCGGGGGGCGGTCTTCGGCCGGCACTCCGGTAGTCGCCGAGGCGGGAAGCCACCCGGACGGCCCAGAAGCCCACGGCCCGGGCCGGCAGCGCCGATTCGAGCGCCTTCGTCTGGATTCCGGCGTAGGTCTTCTCGAAGACGCGGGGGACGCTGATGGCGACCGTCGGACGTACTTCGGCGAAGTTCTGGGGGAGCGACTGGATGCCCTCCGCGTAGGCGATCGTGGCACCGCGGGAGAGCATCAAGTAGTATCCGGCCATCCGCTCCAGGATGTGGGCGAGCGGCAGGTGGGCGAGGCAGACGTCCGTGGGGCCGATCTCGAAACCGGAGAGAGAAGCCTCGATGTTGGCGAGGATGTTGCGATGGGTGAGCATCACCCCCTTGGGCTCTCCCGTCGTGCCCGACGTGAAGATGATCGTGGCGACGTCATCGCCTCCGAAGGAGTCGAGGCGCTCCTCCAACGGAGCGATCCCCTCTCCCGAGCCCTCGGCGACGAGGCCTTCCAGGCTGAGGGCTCCGGGATGATCGACCCCTTCCAGCGCGCCGGGCTCGAAGGCGACGAGGAGCTCCAGGGCCGGGACTTCCCCGAGCAGGGGCAGACAGAGCTCGACGGCCTCCCGATCCGCGACGAAGAGGGCTCGGGCGTCGCTCCGCACGAGGAGGTCGCGGATCTCCTCCCGGCCGAGGGTCGGGTAGATCGGCACGCTCACACAGCCCGCGGAAAGGATACCGGTATCGGCCGCGGCCCACTCCCACCGAGTCGGCGAGAGGAGCGCCAGGCGGTCGCCGCGCCGGAAGCCCCGGCGGATGAGCCCCAAAGCGACCCGCTCGGCGGGGCGGTAGAAGTCCTCCCAGGAGAGCTCCCGATACGAGCCGTCCCGCTTCACGAGCATGCAGCGCCGCCCCTGCCACCGCCGCGATCGATCCCGAATCATTTCTGGAAGCGTCATTCGATCTCCTGAGACGCCGCAACCCGGCGGCGGATCGCGCGAGGTGCCCCGTGCCGAACCCCGGATCCCGTCCTGCTCTTCCTGCCTCTTCTGCTCTTCCTGATCCCCCTGCCCTTCGAGTCGCGCTCCTCGAGCCCTTCTGGGGCGGGAGCCACCGCGCCTCGGCCGAGGGCTGGCTCCGCTGGAGCCGCCACCGCGTGGAGGTCCACTCGCTCCCGGCGCGAGCCTGGAAGTGGCGCATGCGCGGCGCCGCTCTCGCCCTGGCCCGCCGGCTGGGGCCGGACGCGCGGGGAGCGGACGTTCTCTTTGCCACAGACCTCATGGACCTCGCGCACCTGCGCGCTCTGGTGCGGCGGCGGGTCCCGGCGATGCTCTACTTCCACGAGAACCAGGCCTCCTACCCGCTCCGGCCAGGGGAGGCCCCCGCCGAACGGGACCTACAGTACGCGCTGACGAACCTCGCGAGCGCGCTCGCCGCCGACCGGATCGCCTTCAACTCGGCCTTCCAGCGGGACCGCTTCTTCCCCGAGCTCGAGCGGGTGCTCCGATCGATGCCCAGCCCGAAGCTCCTCTGGACGCTCGACGAACTCCGGCGGAAGACGTCGGTCCTGCCCCTCGGCGTCGAGCTCGCCGACATTCCCCCCCGGGAGGGCACGGTCGCCGGCGGCCCGCCGCTCGTGCTCTGGAATCACCGCTGGGAGCACGACAAGGCCCCGGAAGAGTTCTTCGACGCGATTCGGACCCTTTCTCACCGGCGGATCCCGTTCCGCCTCGCCGTCGCCGGCGAGCGCTACGGCACGGCTCCGGAGGTCTTCGCGCGCGCTCGGGAGGAGTTTCGGGCGTGCACCGTCCACTGGGGCTTCGCACCCGCCCGCGAGGAGTACGTACGCCTCCTCTCCCGGGCCCAGGTGGTGGTCAGCACGGCGCGGCAGGAGAACTTCGGCGTCAGCATGGTCGAGGCCGCCTATGCGGGAGCCCACCCCCTCGCGCCGCGCCGCCTAGCGTACCCGGAAGTGTTCCCGGGCGCCCTCCACGACGCCTGCCTCTACGACGATCTCCCGGACCTCGTCGGGAGGTTGGAAGCACTCCTCTCCGGCACCGTCCTCCCTCTCAGTCCTGACACCCTTCGGGCGCACTTTGGCGTCCACTCCTGGCACAAGCGCGCCCCGGCTTTCGACCGGATCGTCTCCCAGGTTTCGGAGCAGTCCGAAGTGTGGTATAAATAAACCAGCCGGCAGGAAGAACCGGAACCCCGGGAAACGAGCCGGCGTACACGTGGACGGGACTCGCCCGGCGGGCCGAAAGGACTGACTTGCGGCGCGTTTTGCGAGCCGCAGCCCGGGCGTCGGAGCCGGACTCGCGGCCGGCGAGGGCTCGGCCTCTCCTCTCCCAGAGGTTCCTTTGACGAGGAGCCGGGCATCGACTGCGTGGGGAAGTCGATGAGCCCTCGTCAGCGCGGCCAACGTTCCCGCCCAGGTGACTCGAGCGACAGGGTTGATGAAGAGACTCTCGCCCTCGTTCCGTACGAGGACCGCGACCTGCTCCACGATCGCGCCGCCGACCCTCCGGGCGAACCCCGGCCGAGTGAAGGAGGTGTCGCAGCGCTCTCCCAAGTGAGGTTCGACCGCCAGCGGATCACCGCGGCCGCTTCGGCGAGCTTTCCCGGCCCCTTTCCAGCAGCACGTCGGCCTCGTCGAGGAGAGTCCGACCGGGTGGCGGCCCAGGCGAAGGGCGGTGGCTGGCGCTGGCTTCATTCATTCTCCCGTTCCTGTTTCGGGTGCAAAGGAATCTAGCACAGGAATCGGGAAACGTTCCAGGAGGCTCCCATTCCCTTGAATTCGCATCGGTGGGAAACAACTCGGAAAGGAGGAAGTCCATGTTCGGAGTAGGGGACAAGGCTGTGTACCCGGCGCAGGGCGTGGGCGAGATCCTGGCCATCGAACCACGAGACATCATGGGAAAATCCATGGAAGTCTACGTGATGCGAATACTCGACCGCGAGATGACGATTCTGATCCCGACCTCCAAGTCGCACGACGTCGGCCTACGCCGCGTCATGGGGACCGACGAGGTGGACGCGGTGTTCGACGTACTGAAGCAGCGGCGCCGCGTCAACGACAGCCAGACCTGGAACCGCCGCTTCCGAGAGTACAGCGAGAAGATCCGCACGGGCTCCGCGGTCGAGATCGCGCAGGTCCTGCGAGACCTCTACCTCCTTCGTTCGGGAAAGAACCTCTCCTACGGCGAAAAACGGATGCTGCACACGGCCCTGGAGCTCCTCTCCCAGGAGATTGCCGTGGCACAGGGGCAGAAGACCTGTCAGGCCCAGGCTCGGATCCTGTCGGCCTTCGGGGACGTGACGCCAGCGGAGGGTTGAACGTTGGGTAGCAGTTTCCGCTGGATGCTCTTTTGCGTCTGCGTCGTCTCCGGGGCCCTTTCGGGCCCCGGGTTCTCTTCCGGGTATGAGGCACGTCTCCTCGGGGCCGGCGTGGGCGTCGCCGTCTTCGCGTTCGCCCTCTGGATCGAACGCGCCGCCAGGCTGGCGTCCCCGCTGGCGCTCCTCGGGGCCTGCGGGGGGGCACTGGGGGGCCTGCTCGGCGCGGTGTGGGTTCGAGACGCCTTCGGGCTCGCCTCCCGCCCGACCTCCTTCTCGGCGGGGCTGGGAGCGGTCCTCGTCTACCTCGGCGCCTTCGCAGGGGCCCACGGCGTCAAGGCCCTGCGGGGCTCCAGCGGAAAGATCGGAGTCGTGGCCTCGACGAGCCCGAAGGTGCTCGACACCTCCGCGATCATCGACGGCCGCATCGTCGACATGGTCGAGCTCGGTTTCGTCGGCAGCCCCTTCGTGGTCCCCCAGTTCGTCCTGAACGAGATCCAGGGCATCGCCGACAGCACGGATCCCCTGAAACGGGCGCGGGGACGCCGGGGTCTCGGTATCATCGAGCGGCTCCAGGGACTCGAGGGCGTGGAGGTCCGCATCTCCGACCACGACTTTCCCCGGATCAAGGAGGTCGACGGCAAGATCGTCGCCCTGTCGAAGGCGACCGGCGCCACCTTGGTCACCAACGACTTCAACCTCAGCAAGGTCGCGGAGCTCCAGGGAGTCCGGGTGCTCAACATCCACCAGCTCGCCCACGCGCTCCGTCCCGTCGTCCTTCCGGGCGAGGAGGTCCAGGTCACGCTCCAGAAGCCGGGAAAGGAACCGGGCCAGGGCGTCGGCTACATGGAGGACGGCACGATGGTGGTCGTGGAGGGCGGCGCCGAGCGCCTGGGCGAGCTCGTGCAGGTCGTCGTCACCTCCGTCCTCCAGACGTCGGCCGGCCGGATGATCTTCGCCCGCCCCGACGGCGCGGAGGCCGAAGCCGAGAAGCCCAGGCGGAGCGTCTGGAGGCGCCGGGCTTGAACGCCTGGTTCGTCGTGCCTGCGGCCGGCCTGGGCCGCAGGATGGGTACCGCGACCAAGAAGCAGTTCCTCTCCCTCGGCGGGAGCCCCGTCCTCCTCCGCACCATCCAGGCACTCTCTTCCTGGGACCGCTGCCGCGGCATCCTGGTCGTCGCCCCGCCGGACGACCTCGACCGCGTCTGCGAGCTCCTCGCACCCTTGCCGCGCGTCATCGGGGTGGTCCCGGGCGGGGAGGAGCGCCAGGACTCCGTTCGCCTCGGGCTCGAGGCCCTCGAGGCCGCCGGAGCCGCCCCGGATGACCTCGTGCTGGTCCACGACGGCGTGCGGCCCTTCCCCCCGGTCGACCGCTTCACCGCCCTTTGCGAGGCAGCGAGGCCGGACGGCGCGCTCCTCGCGCTCCGCTGCCGCGACACGCTGAAGAGAGAGGCGGACGGCCGGTCTGCCGGGACCGTCGACCGCTCAGGGCTCTGGCAGGCCCAGACTCCTCAGGCCTTCCCGGTCGCCCTGCTCCGGGGGGCGCTGGCGCGGGCGGCCGCAGAGGGGCGCCGCGGAACGGACGAGGCGTCCCTCGTGGAGGCGCTCGGGCGCAGGCCGATGCTCGTGGAAGGAACTCCGACGAACATCAAGGTGACCACCCCGGAGGACCTCTCCCTGGCCGCGAGCCTCGCGAAGCCTCGCACGCCTTCCCTGCACATCGGCCACGGCTACGACGTCCACCGGCTCGTGGAAGGACGCAAGCTCGTCCTCGGAGGCGTGGAGATCGCGCACGAGCGGGGCCTGCTCGGCCACTCCGACGCGGACGTGCTGGCCCACGCCGTGGCCGATGCCTGCCTCGGTGCCGCCGGGCTGGGAGACCTGGGCCGCCACTTTCCCGATACGGATCCGGCGTGGGCGGGTGCCTCGAGCCTACGGCTCCTGGAGCTCGTGGCCGAACGCCTGGACGCGGAGGGTTTCCGAGTCCTTCGCGTCGACGCCACCCTCGCCGCGCAGAAGCCGAAGATCGCGCCGTTCGTTCCCGCGATGGAAGCGAACCTGAGCCGCTCCCTGGCTCGAGCGCCGGCCTGCGAAGTCGCGCCGAGAACCGTGACGGTCAAGGCCACCACGACCGAAGGGCTCGGGTTCGAAGGGCGTCTGGAAGGCATGTCGGCCCACGCCGTCGCCCTCCTGGAGAAGAACGCTTGAACCGGGTCGCGCGCGAGCG
>JACRCS010001018.1 GCA_016218905.1 Deltaproteobacteria bacterium | reverse complement strand
GGGCGCCTCGCTGCGGATCCCGGCGCGGATCCGACCCTCGTCCGGAGGCGGGAAGAAGCGGCGGATTCCGTGGGGGGAGAGGCGATCGAGCGAGGTCGAGAGCGTCTTCTCGTTCTGGGGAATCAGGAAGAGTCCCGCGAGCTCCCGGCCGAAGCCGCTGACGATGAAGTCCCGGAAGCTCCCCGCCCCTCCCGCGGGCGGGAGCGGCCTCGCCTCGTAGGAGTCCACGCAGGCCCGGCGGACCGGCTCCGGCAGCGCGCCCAGGTTGTACTGGAGGGGCGCGGGGACGAGCTTGCCGGCCACCAGGCAGAAGGAGCGGCGCTCGATCCTCTGCCATTCGGCGTCGTCGAGGGACGCGAAGGGCAGCTCGGCCGGCGAGGAGACGCGCGCCAGGTGGAGGAAGTGCCCCGTGTAGTCGAAGCAGAACTCGGAGACGTTCACGCTCCGCGTGAGGCCGCCCAGGGTGGGGCACCTCTCGAGGAGGAGGTAGGGCCGGCCGCGAGCCTGGAGCGCCTGCGCCGCCGCGAGCCCCGAGACGCCCCCGCCGAGGATGAGCGTCGTTCCCCTGCCCTCGCGCGAAGCCTCTCGGTCAGGCACGCGCCCGCTCCCGTCCGGCCACCCTTCGCCGGTAGAGCTCGCCGTAACGGCGGGCGACCTTCTCGAGCGCGAACTCCGCCTCCACCTTCTCCCTGCAGCGCCGCGAGAGCGCGGCCCGCCGGTCCTCGTCTTCGAGCACCCAGGCGATCCCGCGGGCGAGGTCCCGCGCCTCGTACGGCTTCGCCAGGTAGCCGGAGACCTCGTGTTCCACGAGGTCCGGTACCCCCCCCTGTTCGAAGGCCACGCACGGCGTTCCGCAGGCCATGGCCTCCAGGATCGTGTTCGGGAGGTTCTCCAGGAGGGAAGGGGCCACGAAGACGTCGGCCGCCGAGTAGATCTCGGCCAGCCGCTCGTCGCCGTCCACGCGGCCGAGGAGCCGGGCCGGCATCCCCACGTCTCCGAAGTCCGGCTCCTCGCTCGACGTGAAGATCACCGCCAGCAGGTCGGAAGAGCTCCGGCCGAGCGCCTCGAGCGCGGGCCTCAGGAGGTGGAAGCCCTTGTTCGGGTCCGATGCGCCGCGGACCGCGCCGAAGAGGATGACCCTCTTCTCCTCCGGGAGCCCGAGGGAAGCCCGCGCCCGCTCCCTTTCGCGGGGCCGGAACGTCTCGGTGTCGATCCCGTTCGGAATGACCTCCACCGGAACGTTGCGGAAGAGCGAGCTCGACCGGGCGCACTCGGCGAGCCAGCGGCTCGGGGTCACGACCGTCAGGTCGAGTCCCCTCCAGGCTGTCTCCTTCCTCCTCCAAGTCCAGCGGGAGAGGTCCCTCTCGCGGGTGGACCCGAGGACGGGGCACGCGCCGCAGCGCTCGCGATACTTCGTGCAGTCGAAGGGGACGTGACAGCCGCCGGTAAAGGCCCAGGAGTCGTGAAGCGTCCAGACGAGCGGCCTTCCCAGCCTCGGGAGCGTCTCCACCCGCATGAAGCCGGCGCCCAGCCAGTGGAGGTGGACGACGTCCGGATCGATCGTCGCCACCTCGGACCGCACGGTGTCCTGCAACAGTGCGGGCGAGAAGTTGTTCTCCGGCCGGTTGGGGTAGAGGCGGACGGGCAGGAGGCCCAGGAGTAGCTTCGCGCGACGGGCGAGCCGTCGCAGAGAGCCGCCGTTGCCGACGACGCCGGCGTCGTGGCCGGCCTTGAAGTGCACGAGCAGACGGGCATCGACGCCCAGCCCCCGAAGGCCTCGAAGGAGGCGGCCGGCGGCGCGGGCCGCCCCGCCCACCTCGTCGAAGGTGTTGAGCATGAGGACCCTCATATCGTCCAGAAGCTCTCGACCTGCGCCGCGAACGTGTCCAGGTCCCAATCCCGGACCAGATGGCGCGGGAGCTGGAAGGGATCGGTCCACCGGTGGACCTGGCCGGGGAAATTCGAGGCGGCCTTGACGAACCCCGCCTCCCGGCAGAGGCGCACGGAGGTCCGGTCGTAATCTCTCTTTCGGCCGAAGGGGTAGGAGAACGTCGTGACCGCCCTTCCGAGGATCCTCTCCAGGGCCTCCTTCGAGGCAAAGATCTCCGCTCGCTGCTCCTCCCCGGTCAACGCCGCGAGCGCCGAGTGGGTTACCGTGTGGGCTCCGATCGTCACCCAGGGGCTCTCGGCGAGCCGCTTGAGCTCGGCCACGGTCATCGACCGATGAAGGGGGCCCCCGGCGCCGCCCCGCCCATCCGCCCACCGCCCGAGCTGCTCGAGCCACCGCTCCCGGCGCTCGGCGGGGACCTTCTGCATCAGGAAGTTGAGCCGGCCGTAGAGCGCCCTGCGCTCCCCGGAGGAGCCGGTCCTCCAGCTCCCGCCGTAGCGCGGGTCCTCGAGCACGAAGCGCTCGGGGAACTCGTCCTCGCGGAGGAGAAGGCGCTCCAGCCGGTGCCACCAGAATTCGGCGGACGTATCGAGGTGGCCGGTGCTGACGAAGAACGTGGCCGGCACCCCGACCTCCTCCAGGAGCGGCAACGCTTCGATCACGTTGTCGGCGTAGCCGTCGTCGAAGGTCACCACGACGGCCGGGGCGAGCCCCGCAGTCCACGGTTCCTCGAAGCGCACGAGCCGGAAGCGGCCCTTCAGGAACTCGAGGTGGCGTCGAAAGTTCGACGGCGTCACCGCGAGCCTCTCGGGGTCGGAGGCGAGCTCCGTTACTCGGTGGTAGAGGAGGATGACGATAGGGCGGTCGAAGACGTTGAGGAGTCGGTGCTTGGCCGCGCTGACCCTCAAAAGAAGGCCGCGAGCGGCGCGGTAGACGGTCCGGAGCCATCCGGGCCCAGGGCCCCGCGCGGCGCTCATCGGCTCCAGGCCGCGAGGAATTCGGTCTCTTCCCCATACGTGGGAGCGGCCTCCAGGCCGCGATAGGTTCTGCCCGGGATCGGCCTTCGGCCGAGATCGTGGTCTGGAGACCACTCCCACAGGATTCTGAACCCTGGGAGCAAGTGCCTTTTCCGTTCTGGGGCCGGCCTCCATGCCGCCGCCCCGGTCGATGCGGAGAGGGCGCGTTGCACGCAGCCGGCCGTCACTTCCGCGCCACGACAGTGAGCAGGACCTGGTAGTCCGGGTCCCTCTCGTCGAGGAGCGCGCGGTTCGGGAGGTCTTCCACGCAGAGCCCCTGCAGGAAGGCCGTAGCTGCGAGCACGTTGCCCCACGGTTCGATCTCTACTCCGCCGAGAAAGACCGGCTCGAAGAGCTTACCGAGGGACGCCGTGGTGAAGCGCCAGTAGTCCCCCCAGCGATCCATGTCGTATCGGCTGATCTGGCTGATCCCTGAGACGGTGGCGAGCAGAACGCCCCCGGGCCGGAGGACGTGGTGGGCGCCGGCCACGGCCTTCCGGACGTCGAAGATGAAGTTGAAGGTCTGGGTGCAGATGAAGCAGTCGACCGCGTTCTCCGGGAGCGTCGCCGGGTCGGTGAGATCTCCGACGATCGTCGCTTCGGGATTGCCGGCCGTCGCGTGGAGCACCTCGTAGCGTGAGACCCGTTCCCCACCGAACCGCCTGCTGTACTCGCTGCTCGCGACCTCGAGGACGCACCCCCGGACCAGCTCGCTCCGGCTCCCGAGGAACCGCTCGACGTAGTAGCGGTCGATGGGCGTCCCCCGGTCGCAGCCCATGGACGAGCTGATCGGCGACGCCGAAGAGAGATCGTTGAAGACGACCGTCGTCTTCTTCCGGGTCAGGCAGCGCATGAGCTCCGGGATCAGAGAGAACATCGTCTCTACACCCTCAGCGAAAGTTGGAGTAGACGTAGTACTTCAATTGGCAGAGGTCGTACTCCTTTACCTTGACGAAAGGCCCTTCCAGGACAACGGCGTCGTGGCACTCGGGATTGCAGTAGATGATCGTCGCCCGCCTCGGACGCCTGCCCAGGGAGATCGCGATGTTCGAAATGACCGCGCTCATCACGGAACAAGGGAAGGGGTTGAAGAAGTAGAAGTAATTGTACTCGTCCAGCTCCTCGAACTGCGCCGCGTCCCCCGTCACGAACGTGACGTTCCTCACCCTCACGACGTCCAGGTTCTTCCTGGCGATGGCTACAAGCTCCGGTGAAAGCTCGCAACCCGTTATTTTCCGGAACGGGTACTTGGAGAAGGTGAAGAGCGCGCCGCCCTTTCCGGATCCGAAGTCGACGATCGCATCGCGGGACGTGATGTCGCACTCCTTCAGGATCTCTTCCAGGTGGAGCCCGCCGGAATCCGCGTAGTAGTAACTCCTCTCCTCCGACAGGTTCAACTCTTCCAGACTGCAAGGCTTCAGGTCGATCTTCCCGAGGCGGACCTGCAGCCGGAAGATGAACTCCCTCCAATCCGCCCGCGCCAGGAGCCACAGGGCGTTGTGCGCCGCCATCACGAGTTCCCGACCGTGACTCAAAGGGACAGGTTAAGGTTAAGGTCAAGGTCAAGAAAGACCTGCTCTTCCCTCATCTGTCTTTCCTGCTCTTCCTGTTCTCCCTCATCCTGCTTTCTCCCTCAACCTCAACCTGCTCTTCTCTCAACCTGCTCTTCCTGCTCTTCCTGCTTCAATGCTGCTTGATCCGAAACGGATCCGTGTTGATGCCGCACGCCTTGAAGAGCTTGCTCTGCCAGAGCCCGGCGGGGAAGATCGACCGGAGGAGCGGAACGGTTCGCAGCTCGTAGAGGGCGGCCAGCTTGGAGTAGAGCCGGTCGTTGAAAACCGATACGGCCATGTGCGGTTCGGAATTGTCGGTCCACTTCCTCTTGTATTCGTAGTAATTGCCGAAATCATACTTCTCCAGGCGTTCACTTTCATCGTAGATCTCCCGCAGGATCTCCATTTCGAGAAACGTTCCGGGAGAGAGCTTCGCGTACTCCGGCAGGTAATGGCCTCGCATCGCGAACTCCTTGCAATACGCCCGGAGATGGAACTCGACGGCGATCGTCCTCCCGTCGAGGGTCAGGGTCCAGGCGGAGAGCCAGCCCTTCTGCGCCGCCCTTTGGGCCAGCTCGAGGAAGAACGGCTCATTGGCCGCCGAGGCCATGGAGTCGCCGAGTTCCTCGGTCCAGCTGCCGCGGGCCACCCCTCGGATCTCGTGCCAGGCCCCCTCGAACTCCTTCCAGGTCTGGATGCGCCGGACGGATACGACTCCCGCCTTCCGCATGGTGTTCTGGATGTTGCGCAGCGTCTTGCGGGCCTTCGTCGACCTGCCGGCAAAAAACTCCTCCCAGGTGCCCAAGGGGACGATGTGCCTGGCGTCGATCGTCTGCTCCTCTCGCCACTTCCAGCCGCTGGCGTCGAGGACGGCCAGGAGCGCGGAGTAGTTGGGAGACCGCGTGGAGAGCTTGTTCAGGACGACGGCGTCCCAAGCCAGGCTCGAAGCCTCGCGGCAGAGGAAGTCGAACGACGCCTCGAGGAAGGCGCGGTTCGCGCCGGGGGCCACGATGAAGTCGTTGAGGAAGGACTGGTTGTTCTCGATGAAGCACACCACCCGCAGAGGCAGGCCGTGCATGGTGGCTCGCCGGAGCATGAGGGGCGCGACTCCGACCAGCCGCTCCCCTTCCCACCCGGCCAGCGTGTGCAGCGTCTCTCCGGCCGAGTAGTGCTTCCACCACACCTCGTACCAGTCGTAGCTCGAGAACGGAGTGACGCTCTCGCGCAGTGCCTCGCAGAGGCCCTCCCACGCGTCTCGGAGCGTCCGGAGCTCGTCTAGGCTCGTCAGGACCTGGATGCGCATGCGTCCGTGTCGGAGGTGCGGGGGCTCGTCGCCCCGTTCAGCGGTACGCCCGGAGGCGCTTGGAAGCTCTAGTAATCAAGCCTTTCACGAGTCGTACGGCCTTCGGCTCGTCGGCGCCCCCCTGGACCTCCTCGAACTCCACTTCTTTTTGCCCGAAGACGTCCTGGGCCAGGCGCTTCATGAGCGACTTCGCCTCGTCGAGCGGGACGAGACCGTAGAGGTCCTCCCGATGCGGGCAATCCGAGTCCTTGTGGAACGTGACCCTGATCTTTCGTCCTTTGTCCCTGACGTCCACCAGGACGTACGGAAACAGCCGGCAATCGATAGGCCGCGATTCGTAGATGCTGCACCCCTTCCCTGTCCAGTACGGGCAGGGGAGACGGTCCTTCGGCGTCACCAGGAAGGACTTCCTGTACTTGACGACCTCGAGACGGTCCGCGATCCGCCGGAAGCTCTGCTCGAACTCCCGCTCCGAAAGTCTGAGGTCGTGCAACGTCGCGCAGCACCGCTGTCCGACGTCGCACGACATGCAAGGGTTCTTTTCCTCGGCCATCCTATCCTCTCTCCCGTCCGCGACGGCAGCCGGGAGGCGCCGGCGAGCCGCACGAGACCACTCCACCCGCTACCAGAACTTCGGGCAGAGCATGGCCTTGGTCATCATCCAACCCGTCCGCCGCAGCGGCTTGAAGAAGAGACAAGTCCCGTGGGTCGCAAACCAATACGAGATGAAGGTCGCGATCACCGCCCCCCTGGCCCCGTAGCGAGGGATGAGGGCGAGGTTCAAGAGAACGTTGAGCAGACACCCGAGTCCCACCGAGAGCAGGTTCAACCTGGCCCACTTCTTCGCCACGATGAACACGTTGCGGGCCACGCCCAGGCTCGTGAAGACCCCGGTCCAGACGAGGATCGCGAGGAGAGGGCCCGCGTCGGAGTAGGCGTCGGAAAAGAGAGTCCGGATGACCTGCCGCGAGAAGAAGGCGACCGGCAGGGCCACCGCGTAGGCGAGGAGCACCATCAGGCCGTAGAGCCTCTGCAAATGGGCATAGAAGAACTCCTCGGATTCGCCCTCTGCTTTCATGACGGCCGGAAAGACCGAGGAGCAGATCGCGCCCGGGATGAAGTACCAGGCCTCCGCGATCCGGACCGCCACGGAGTAGTTTCCGAGCTCCGCGCTCGGTACCATGCTGCCGAGCATCACCTGATCGATCCGCAGGTAGATCGTCATGAGCACGGCCGAGAAGAGAAAAGGCCAACTGTCTGCCAGGAGCGACCGCCCCGTCCCCGGGTTGAAGCGCCACCGGGCGACGCTGTGTCCCCTCGACCGAAACACGATCAGGAGGCCGACCGCGCCGATCGCCGCCTCCGCGAGGCCGCACCACGCGAACGCGACGAGGGGCGCCTTCGCCAGGATGAGCGCGACCTTCGCCAGGTTCGCGAGGGCGAACGCCCACACCTTCCCCAGGGCCGTGAACTTCCACTCCATCTGCGACTCGAACCAGAACTCGATCGCGATGAAGGCCTGGAGGACGACCCCCGCCCCGAGAATCCCGACGAGCCAGTGGACCGTGGTCTCTTCGGGACGGGTCCAGAATACGCTCGCGAGCACGACGCCGAAAGCGAGGATGCCGCCCGCGAGCATGAGCGTAAAGGACGTGCCGAGGAGCTCGTCCTTGGACGACGGATCCTGCACCATCCGCCGGATCCCCATCTCGTCCAGGCCGAGCATCGCGAGCGGCGAGGCCATCATGACCAGGGCAAAAGCGTAGCTGTAGTCTCCGAAGAGCTGCGGACCGAGATAGCGCGCGAGCCACACCCCCACCAGGAGTCCCACGACCTGGCGCAGGATCTGGTCGCCCATCATCCAGCCCGTATTGTGCACGATCTCCACGAGGCCCCGCCTGCCTTCGAGCCGGTCTCGGATGAAGGTCGGGAGGAATTCGCTCAAACGAAGACTCATCTACTTTCGGACCAGGAAGTTCCCGATGCCCAGGGCATCGAACTCGGTGCGCAGGAAGCAGTCCACTGCGTTCTCCGGCGT
>JACRCS010001017.1 GCA_016218905.1 Deltaproteobacteria bacterium | reverse complement strand
TACATGTTCGGCATCGGCCTCGTGAAGGGGGAGCCCGGCCTCTTCTTTCGCGTGATGGCCGCCTGGCCCGAGCGGGTCACGAGCGGCGCGACCGGCCCGGCGGCGTTCGTGGGACGGCTCGCGGAGCGGGTCGCGTCGGGAGAGGTCCTCCGGCATCCGGGGCTCCTCGTCCCCTACGCGCTCGTCGTCCTCGTTCTCTTCCTCTCCGTGGTCCAGCTCCGCGCCGGCCGGCCCTCCGATGCCGCGTGGATGACCGCGCTCGTGGCACTGCCGGTCCTCACGGGGACCGACGCCGGGATTCCGCGTTACACGTTGACCGTCTTCCCGGTGACGCTCTCGCTCGCGGCGCTCCTGGACGGCCGGCCGCGGCTACGCCTGGCGTGGCTCGCCGGCTCGACGCTCCTCCTTCTTTACTACTCGGCGAAGTTCGTTCGGTGGAGTTTCATCTCGTGACCGAGAGGGCCTGATCGATCGCTTCTCCCGCTTCTTCGCCGCGACGGCGGGCGAGAATGGCCCCCCATGAGACTTGACCGCTATCCGCACCTCGAGGTCGACGACCCAAAGGCGCCACCGACGGGCGAGGAGATCGCCGCCATAGAGGAGGCCGTCGGCGCGAGGCTCCCTTCCGAGCTCCTCGACTTCCTGGCCGTCGCGAACGGGGGGAAGCTCGACTACACGTTCGAGCTGCCGACGGAGGACCGGCCTTTTCCGCTCTGCTTCTACTCGCTCTACTCGACGCGGCGCCCGTCTCCCGGCCGGGCTCCGGGCGGGCTGATCCTCCACGAGCTGGAGGTCGAGCGGCGGCTCAAGGGACTCCGCCCGGGGCTCCTCCCGATCGCGGCCGACGGCGGCACCTCCGTCCTCTACGTAGACCTGGCCCCGGAGCGCACGGGACGAATCGTCGCGTACGTCGAAGGTCTCCCGGGCTGGAACGGGACGCCTGAGGGGTGCTTCGTCGACGTCGCCCCGAGCCTCACCGAGTTCCTTTCGGCCCTCTTCCTGAACACGGTCGAGGAGCCGAAGCGGGGAGGGTGAGTCGCGAGGTCTGTCGCGTCTCGGCGGGTGGTAGCCTCGTTCGCCGGCGGATCCGAGGGCCGAGAGGGAGTCTCCTTGAAAGCAGCCAACGCAGCGACCAGCGCCCCGTCTTTCAGCGCCCTTCTCGGGCGCCCAGTCGCGCTCACCTTCGCATTTGCCTGCGCGGCGCTCCTCCTCGCCGCCGTCGCGAGCCCCGTGGGCGCCGCGGAAGAACCCGGACGGGCGGCTGCCTCGGGACCGCTCGTCGCGGCGTCCGGGCCGGTGCAGGTGAGCCCGCCTGTGAAGTCCCTGCCGAGCGCCCCACCCTACACGGGACCCGAGAAGCCAGCCCGGCCCCGCAGGAAGCCCGCTCACGCCATTCCCGCTCCTGGCTGGGACGACGCAGCCAGCGCGCCCGACCCGCTCGCCGGCCGGTCGGCCGCGCCCGCAGGGAGGACGCCGACGCCGAGCCTGAGCTTCGAGGGCCAGGGGAACAACTGCGGCTGCTCCCCCCCGGACACGGTCGGGGCCGCCGGGCCGAACCACTACGTGCAGATGGTCAACGCGACCCAGTTCTCGGTCTTCGACAAGGCCGGGACGAGACTCTCCGGGCCGACGAACTTCCGCAGCCTCTGGTCTTCGGGACCTTGCGCGTCCTCCAGCGATGGCGACCCGGTCGTCGTCTACGACACGCTCGCCAACCGGTTTCTCCTCACGCAGTTCTACTCGAACGGCGTCTGCGTGGCCCTCTCGACGACGTCGGACCCGACCGAGACCTACAGCCTCTACAACTTCCCGACGCCGGAGTTCCCCGACTACTACAAGGTCGGCGTCTGGCCCGACGCCTACTACATGAGCGCCAACGAGTCCGCCTACACCGCCTACGCGCTCGATCGGACGGCGATGCTGGCGGGAAGCCCGGCCACGTCGATCCGGTTCGCGATGTCGAACCCGCAGAACCTCCTGATGCCCGCCACGGTGGTCGGCACGGCGGCGCCACCCGCCGGGGCCCCCGGGATCTTCTACACCTTCCTCGACAACGCCTACCACGGGGTGCCGACCGACCGGCTCGACATCTTCCACTTCGTCCCGAGTTTCGCGGCGCCGGCCAGCTCCACGTTCACGCGGGCGCAGAGCGTGAACGTGACCGAATACACGTACACGGTCTGCGGCTTCTTCAACCTCAACTGCATTCCCCAGGGCGGCACGGCCCGGAAGGTTGATGCCGTCTCCGAGTGGCCCATGTGGCAGCTCCAGTACCGGAACCTGGGCGGCGGCGTCGAGAGGCTCGTCGGGGACTTCGCCGTTGACGTCGGGTCGGACCGTTCCGGTATCCGGTGGTTCGAGCTCGGCAGGACCGGCCCCGGAACGGGAACCTACTCCCTCGTCCAGGAAGGGACCCACGCTCCGGCCGACGGCCTGCACCGCTTCATGGGCTCGATCGGCATCAACAAGATGGGTGGGATCTCGCTCGCCTATTCCGCTTCGTCGGCGTCGGAGCCTCC
>JACRCS010001016.1 GCA_016218905.1 Deltaproteobacteria bacterium | reverse complement strand
TTCGCCCAACCGCATGCGAAGCAGAACGGAGTCCTTCCGTTGGCCGGGAGGAGCGCCGCCCGTTGCGGGGCCCTCGCCGTCGAGCAGAAGGCGCAGCAGGATGCGCGGGCCGAGGAAGACGCCGGCGCGGGCCGGGACGTAGTGAGGGCGCTGAATCGGGTGAAGCTCCCCGGGCGCACCCGGGGCGCCGTGCAGGGGGACGAAGGGCCCGAACGACGCGAGCGAGCCCGGTTCGGCCGCAGCGACGCGGTAGATCCGGTCCGGGTCGAGGAGATATCCCGGCACGTTGAGGAGGAATCCGACCACCACGAGAGCGCCCGTGGCGCGAGGCCACGCCCGCGCCCCCGCCGCGAGGCCGGGCGCGAGGAAGACGACGGCGGGCGCGAGGTAGCGGGGCGCCCAGCCCATGCCCCCTTCCCAGGCCCAGTAGGCGAGGTTCACCGCGAAGAAACCGCCGAAACCGACGAGCGCGGACAGGCCTTCGATCCGGCGCGTGCGGCTCCGGAGGAGGAGCGCGATCCCGGCCAGGGCCACTATCGAGACGGGCGCAAGCCAGAAGAGGCCCCGGTTCGGCAGAATCGTGATCCTGAGGAGCGTCCAGAGCGGAGACACGATGTCTCCGAGCGGCTGGTCGGCGTACCCGACCTCCAGGATCCGTCCCGTGCGGAGAGCGTTCGCGGCGAGGAAGAGGGCTGTCGCGGGGAGGGCCCCGGCGACGAATGCGAGGATGCGGCGCCTCGGCTCGCGGCCGTCGCGGATGAGGAGCACCGGGAGAGCGAGAGCGGGCAGCGCCGCACCGGCGACGGGCTTGACGAGGTTCGCGAGGACCCCGACGAACCCGGCGGCGACGAGGCTCTTCTCGGGGTGACGCCGCAGCCGGATCGAGCGAAGGCTCCGCTCGAAGGCGACGAGGACGAGGAGTACGAGGAGGGGCTCGCTGAAGTCCGTCCCCGCGAGGGGACCAAGGAAGCTCCCCAGGATCAGACCCGCCGCGATCACGGGCGCCGCGCGCGCACCGAGCCCGCCGTACCGGAGTACCCGGGCGAGCGGGAAGACGGCCAGTGCCGCGAACAGGATCGGCCCGAGGACGAGAAGGAGGTCCGCCGCGAGACCGCGGGCAAAGCCCGCCGGGACCGCCGCCGAAGCGAAGAGCGCGGCGGCCCTCCAGACCGAGCTCAGTGGTTGATAGACCGCCACGACTCCGGCCTGTCCGAACGGCGCGGGCCGGAAAAACCACGGGTGAAGCTGCGTCCCTGGATCGGCCGGCGGGAGGACGAAAGTCCCCTCGAACGCGAGGGCCTCGGCCGTTCTGAGAACGAGGAGCCCGTCGGGGGCGATTGGAAACGTGAAGGGCGAAAGAAGAGCGAGCGTCCCGGCGACGACCCAGGCCGCGCGCCGGCGTCCCTGCCGGAAGGTCCCGGCGGGACGATCCCGAACAGCTGCCGTCCCGGTCACGGGAGGGCCTCCGGTCCCGGGCTCAGGCCAGGCACGCCTCGATCACGCGGCGCAGCCTCTCCCCGATCTCCCGCCCGACCGACACCAGCTCGGGTACGGCAACGAGCCCCATGACGCCTGCCGGATCCATGGCCCGGACGACGGTCGTCCCGCTCTCGACGGAAATCGTCACGTTGCAGGGGAGCAATACGCCCACCTCTTGGGCCGCCTGGAGGGCGCGATGAGCGGACGGCGGATGACAGGCGCCGAGTATGAGGTAGGGCTCGCGGTCGACGTCGAGTGTCTTCTTCAGCGTCGCCTGCACGTCGATCTCGGTCAACACCCCGAAGCCCTCCGCGGCCAGCGCCGCCCGCACGCGGGCGACGGCCTCGTCGAAGGAGAGGGGCGACGTCGTCTGTATGGCGATGGGAGAGTCCTTCATCGCGATGCTCCTTCAGCGCCGGTCGGTGTGCCGTTCGAGGATCGATCCGGGGTCGTGGCGAAGGAGGCCCGACGGGCCCCCGGGGTCACGATGCTCACGTGAATCGGGTGCCGCACGACGAGCCGCCTTTCGCCGACCCAGAGGAGCCGGTCCCGGAGGCGAAGCGCGAGAGCTTTCTCGCGGTCCGCCGCGATTCGCAGGAAGGACATTCGATCGCCGTGTCGGCGTCGCTCGAAGAGCGGAGCTCCTCGAAGGTCCGGTCGCAGGCGTCGCATCGGTATTCGTAGAGGGGCATCGTCTTTCCTCAGCAGCCCCGGGTGAGCTTTGCCCAGACTTCAGCCGGGATACCCGAGGGATAGACCTGGTCGGTTCGGTACATCTTCCAACAGCCCTGGCAACGCCAGAGGGTGATCCCCCCTCACGTGGGGACGGGGAGGATCCACTCACCGCAGGACTGGCAGCAGCCTTCCGTGGCCGGGACGGGGGCGTTCGCGTTTTCGCTCTTCATCTCTTCCCTCGAGTCGCTTCTCCCGGGGCCGCTTCCGACAGGGAGGTCTTTGCGTCGGGGGACGCCTTCGTGATTTCAGGCTTCCCGGGTTTCGTCGTGCAGCTCCGGCCGCCGGCCGGAGTGGGTACGGCTCACGTGGGGACGCCGAGCTTCGGCAGGATCACGTACTGGAGCAGGAACCAGACGACCACGAAGCCGCCCGCGAGAAGGAGGTCGGGGCTCACGCGCGTCCTCCCGAAGCGAAGGCCGCCGTTCCCGCCTTCAGCCCTTCCCTCCGGTCGTCCAGCGACCTCTGGAGAGCGCCGCAGACGACTCCACAGATCGCGAAGACCGCCGGGTCGGCGATCCGGTAGTAGACCTGTACCCCCTGCCTCCGGAACTCGACGATCCCCGCCGTCCGGAGGAGGGCCAGGTGCTTCGAGACGTTCGCCTGACTGCATGGAAGCTCCGCGAGAAGGTCGTTCACGCACCGCTCGCCGTTCTGTAGGGCATGGAGGATCCGGAGCCGCGTCGGGTCGGCGAGCGCCTTGAGAAAGCTCGCGATCCCTTCGATCAGCTGCTCCTTTGGGAGCGTGCTCGCCTTCTTCATGACCATATCACCATACGGTAATATAACCTCCGGCGGCGGGATCGTCAAGCGCCCCCCCGGAGTGGCGGGCGGAGAGCGGCGCTCGCCGCTCCCGGCGCGCGAAGCGCGGGCTGGGTTCAGAGCAGCTCCTCGACGGCCCAGGAGGTCATCCTCAGGCGCTCTCCGCACTCGGAACAGTAGGCCTTCAGGTCGGCGGCGAGGGTGC
>JACRCS010001015.1 GCA_016218905.1 Deltaproteobacteria bacterium | reverse complement strand
GAGCCCCGTGACCACGGCGCGGTCGCCAGACGCCACGGCGTCTGCGATCCCGACCACCAGGGCGTCGAGCATCGCCTCCGCCTTGTCCTTGGCCACGCCCCCTGCCTTCGCCATCACGACGATCTGGTCCGCCTTGCTGAACGACATACGAGTCTCCCTCCTCGCCCGCGCGGTGTGGTTGGTGTGTTCCTCGATAGCCAGCCGGGAGGTCCAGGGCGTGCTGCGGGCGATCGCGGCCCCGACCTAATGGATTGTTGCGACGCGGCCGGGCGAACTGCGCTTCGGCCTCAGACCCAGGTCGGCGCTGCCCCTCGGCCCGATCGGTGAGAGGGGGCTCAACGAGCCAGGGCGAGCACGTCCCCGCCCACCCTCTCCAAGCGGTAGCTCGAGTCGACGGGGAGCCCCGGGTACTGGGCGCCCTTGGTGTAGCCGTTGGCCACGTGGAACATCGTGGCGCCCGGCTCCTGCTCGAACCCCCACGTAGCCGCCTCCTGCTCGCCTGGCGTCAGGAGGAACCTCTGGCCGAGGGATTTCATGGTCGACTCAGGGTCCCGGACGGCGCTGTCGAGGGAGACGCGGAACTGCCCGCGCTTGACCTCCAGCGCCTCGCCCACTCGGGAGAGCGCGGTGGGGAACTCCTCCAGGATCTTCCGGCTGAGGTGCCGATAGCTCGAACCCACCTCGGTCCGGGTGACCATCCCGTTCGTGCAGACGAGCCGGAGGAAGAAGGCCGCCACGGTGAGGCTCGACAGCCCGACCTCCGAGTTCCCCACGCTCACGCCCGGCGTGACGCGGTCCTCCGGCCTGACGGCGAAGGTGCGCACTTCGTCGGGGATGGTCACGTGCATAAAGCGCTCGTCGAGCCGCAGTCGGACCGGGGTCTCGGGCGCGTAGCCAAGCCCGGCCACGCGGTCCACCACCTCGGCGTTGTCGACGGGGATGTAGCGCGTGGTGAACATCGCTCGGACGGTTAAGCCGTCGAAGCGAAGGAACAGCTTGTCGTTTGGTTCCTTCTCGAGCCAGTGGTTCAGGTTGAAGGCCTGGACATCGGGCGGGCACTTCTTCAGGTACGCGATTGGGATGCCGAGGCGTGAGGCCACGGCGGCCCGAGCGGTTTCGGACAACGGGTGCCGCTCCCCCGAAATCCTGATGGCCGAGAGGTCGTCGAACCGGATCTCGGGAACCGGGACCACGGCGTCGTGGCAGTGGCTGGCAAGGTCTTGAACCCGTCTTGCCGCCGACTCGAGGGTAGCGTTTGTCATGGAGTCCTCCTCGTCGTTCAGGATCGCCTCGGGACGAAGCGTCGCTTCACCGTGGTCATATGAGCTTCGCGAACCTTGTAGATGCGGGGATCCAACGGGGATGGCATCGGAGCGCAGATATCCGCTCTCCGTGGGAGTGTGGAAGTGTGGAAGTGTGGGGATGGGGGAATGTCGCCGCGCCCCGTGTCGGGTGGAACCGTCCCTAGCTGGCGTTCTCACTCTGCGACGGACCGCTCACACATCCACCACTCCCACACCCCCACCGGTCGGCACGGGAGACTCGAGCGGTGAATGGCGACGTAGTCGGAACTCGGCAAGCCCTTTCAAAGCCCGTCAAATTGACATTTCCGGGGGGTGTGGCGTAGCATCCGCCGGTCAATTTTGACGACGGAGGGGGCACGACAAATCGCATTCACCATACCCGGAGTAGATGAGACAACCGGCCGCGCTCTCGCGTCGCGGTAGTCACTCTTTTTCGCGTCCCAGCCGCCTCTATTCTGTTAGCGACCTCACCTTCTCGGGAGGCTGGCATGGACGTCTTTGCCCTTCGCAAGCAGCTCATCGACGACTACGCCAGCTACGTGGGCGGCTTCCTCCGCATCCACGACGACAAGATCAAGTCCAAGATCGAGGAAGAACTCGCCGACGGTCTCCTCTGGCCAGAGCCCCTGGTCCAGCTCAACCCGACCTTCGAGCCAGGCGGCTGGATCGAGGGCCTCACCGCCTCCGGGACGCTCGAGGACGAGTGCCGGAGGATCTTCCGTGTCGGCAAAGGGGAACCGTCTCCCGACGGGCGCCCCATGCGACTCCACAAGCACCAGGTCGACGCCATTCACGCCGCCAAGACGGGCGAGAACTACGTCCTGACGACGGGCACGGGCTCCGGAAAGAGCCTCGCCTACATCGTCCCCATCGTCGACCACGTCCTGCGCACCGGGTCCGGCAAGGGCATCCAGGCGATCATCGTCTACCCCATGAACGCCCTGGCCAACAGCCAGGAGGGTGAGCTCAGGAAGTTCCTCTGCAAGGGCTACCCGGACGGAAAAGAACCCGTCACCTTCCGGCGCTACACGGGGCAGGAAAAGGACGAGGAGCGCCAGCAGATCATCGCGAACCCGCCCGACATCCTCCTCACCAACTACGTCATGCTGGAGCTCCTCCTCACCCGACCCTACGAGAAGGGGCTCGTGGAGGCCGCCCGAGGGCTCCGGTTCCTCGTTCTCGACGAGCTCCACACCTACCGCGGACGCCAGGGCGCCGACGTGGGCATGCTCGTGCGGCGAGTTCGCGACGCCTGCGACGCTTCGAAGCTCCAGTGCATTGGTACGTCTGCCACGCTTGCGGGCCAGGGCACTCGTGAGGAGCAGCAAGCCGAGGTGGCGAGAGTCGCCGGCAAGCTCTTCGGCGCAGAGGTTTCGCCCCAGCGGGTGATCGGCGAGACCCTCCGCCGGGCAACTCCCGCCGAGGATCTGACTGCCCCCGAGTTTCTTGCCCGGCTTCGTACCCGAGTTGCGGACCCCGGGAAGAAGTCTCCCGCCGGTTACTCCTCATTCGTGGAGGATCCGCTCTCGGTTTGGATCGAGACGACCTTCGGCGTCATTCCTGAAGAGGGTACGGGCAGGCTGATCCGAACCAAACCTCGCCCCATCAGCGGCCCGGAAGGCGCCGCCGCGACGCTTGCGGGACCCACCGGTCTGCCCGTCGAGCGCTGTCAGGAGGCGATCCAAGAAGCCCTGCTGGCGGGCTACCAGTGCAAGAACCCGGACACCGGTTTCTCGGCCTTCGCCTTTCGGCTCCACCAGTTCATCAGCAAGGGCGACACCGTCTACGCCTCCCCCGAGGACGAGGACGATCGCTACATCACGGTCGAGGGCCAGCAGTTCGTGCCCGGCGAGCGCGAGCGCATCCTCATCCCGCTGGCGTTCTGCCGGGAATGCGGCCAGGAGTACTTCTCGGTGTGGCGGGAAGACGGAGCCGAAGGCGTGCGGCTTACGGCGCGGATGCCCGACGACCGGACGGGAAAGGATGACGCCCAGCCGGGCTACCTCTACCTCCGAGCGGATTCTCCCTGGCCCACGGACGACGCCGCGGTGCGCGATCTGCTTCCCGAGGACATGCTGGAGCTCCACCGCGGCGAGATGCGAGTGAAGCCGAGCCAGCGCCAGAACCTGCCTCAACCGGTCTTCGTGAGGCCCGACGGGACTGCTGGAACCACGGGCGGCGGCACCAGCGGCCACTACCTGCCAGGCACGTTTCGCTTCTGTCTCAAGTGCGGCGTGTCCCACGGCTCTCGGCGCCGATCCGACTTCGCCGCCCTCTCGACTCTTGGGACCGAGGGCAGGAGCACCGCGACCACGGTGCTCAGTCTCTCGGCCATTCGGCACCTGCGGCGAGAGGGGAGCCTTCCCGAGCACGCCCGAAAGCTCCTCTCTTTCACGGATAACCGCCAGGACGCCTCGCTGCAGGCGGGCCACTTCAACGACTTCGTGGAGGTCGGGCTCCTTCGCTCCGGCCTCCACAAGGCGGTGGACGGCGGCGGGGACGCAGGTCTGGAGCACCACGAGCTGATCCAGCGGGTGTTCGACGCGTTGGCGCTCCCCTTCGACCAGTACGCGGTCGACCCCACGGTTCGTTTCCAGGCGGAGACGGCCACCAAGCGGGCGCTGAGGGAAGTCCTCGGGTACCGGCTCTTCTACGACCTGCGCCGTGGCTGGCGGGTCATCCAGCCCAACCTGGAGCAGTGCGGTCTCCTCCACATCGCCTACCCTGCACTGGAAGACGTCTGCCGAGCGGAGGATCTATGGCAGGGGGGGCCAGCCGCCCTCGTCTCCGCCACGCCGGAGATTCGGTTCAAGGTCTGCCGGGTGCTCCTCGACTACATGCGGCGGGGCCTCGCCATCAAGGTGGACTTCCTCCGAGCGGAGTACCAGGAGCAGATCAAACAGCAGTCGAGTCAGCGCCTCCGGTGGCCGTGGGCGATCGACGAGAACGAGCGGCTCGTCCAGGCGGGAGTCTGCTATCCGCGCCCGCGACAGGAGGACGACTACGGTGGCGACCTCTTCGTGTCGGCCAAAGGGCTCTTCGGCCAGTCCCTCCGGCGCCCGGGGACGCTCGACTTCGACCACAAGCTGAGCCTCGACGAGACCGACGCGATCCTGCAGCACCTCTTCGGGGCGCTCCGGGTGGGCGGCCTGGTGGAGATCGTCCGCGAGCCGGGGGACGAGAACGACGTCCCTGGCTACCAGATGCCCGCCGACGCCATGGTCTGGAAGGGGGGTGATGGCTCCCAGGCCTTCCACGACCCGCTCCAGACGCCGCGAGCCCCCGAAGGAGGGATCAAGCCCAATCCCTTCTTCGTGCACTACTACCGGACGCTCGCCTACGACGCCAAGGGGATCGAGGCCCGGGAGCACACGGCCCAGGTGCAGTACGAGGACCGGGAGGAACGCGAGCAGCGCTTCCGCACCGGGAACCTTCCGGTGATGTTCTGTTCTCCCACCATGGAGCTCGGGGTCGACATCTCGGAACTGAACACCGTGAACATGCGAAACGTCCCCCCGACGCCGGCCAACTACGCCCAGCGAAGTGGCCGGGCCGGTCGAAGCGGCCAGCCGGCCCTCGTGTTCACCTACTGCTCCATCGGGAGCTCCCACGACCAGTACTTCTTCAAGCGGCCGGAGCTGATGGTCTCCGGTGCCGTCTCTCCGCCCCGACTCGATCTCGCCAACGAAGACCTCGTGCGCTCCCACGTCCAGGCTCTCTGGCTCGCCGAAACGGGCATGAGTCTGGGGACCTCGCTGCGGGATCTGCTCGAGGTCTCAGGGGAGAAGCCCACCCTGGCCTTGGAAGCGAGCATCCAGGACCAGCTCCAGGCGCAGGGCCCGAAGGACCGAGCCCGGGCCAGAGCCGACCGCATCCTCGGCGGCCTCTCCGAAGAGCTCTCCTCGGCCTACTGGTATTCCGACGGCTGGCTCGCCGACGTGCTCACCCAGATCCCGAACCAGTTCGAGCAGGCTTGCGAGCGCTGGCGCCAGCTCTACCGGGCCGCCTTGAGCCAGCAGGTGGAGCAGAACCGGGTCGCCAACGACGCATCCAGGCTCCAGCGAGAACGTGAGGAGGCCCGCCGCCTGCGGCGAGAGGCCGAGACCCAGTTGGAGCTCCTCCTCCAGTCCGGAAGCGTCATGCAGTCCGACTTCTACAGCTACCGCTACTTCGCCGGTGAGGGCTTCCTGCCCGGCTACAACTTCCCCCGGCTCCCGCTCTCGGCCTTCATCCCGGGCTCGCGCCGCAAGACCGGTCACGACGAGTTCATCTCCCGGCCTCGGTTCCTCGCTATCTCCGAGTTCGGGCCCCGGAGCTTCCTCTACCACGAGGGGTCCAAATACGTGATCCACAAGGCCATCCTCCCGGCCCGGGAGGGCGACCAGGTGGGGTCTGGCAAGGCGAAGCAATGCGGCGAGTGTGGCTACCTCCACCCCGTGATGAGCCCCACAACAGACGCCGGGCCGGACCTCTGCGAGCGCTGCGGCCGGGAGCTGCGGGAGCTGCCGCTCGGAAACCTCTTCCGGCTCCAGAACGTCGCCACCAAACGCCGAGAGCGGATCAACAGCGACGAGGAGGAGCGCCTGCGGCAGGGCTACGAGATCAAGAGCGGCTTCCGGTTCGCCGAGCACGGGGGCCGCCCCGGCCACCGAACAGCCGAGGTCCTCGCGGGTGGGGAACCTCTGGCCCAGCTCACCTACGGCCACGGGGCAAACCTCTGGCGGATCAACCTTGGCTGGAAGCGGCGGGCGAACCCGGACGTGAAGGGCTTCGTCCTCGACGTGGAGAAGGGCTACTGGTCGAGCGAAGGGAGCATGGAGGCGGACGACGACAACCCGGTCGGCCCCCGCCACGAGCGGGTCATCCCCTATGTGGAGGACCACAAGAACTGCCTCCTCCTCGAGCCTGATGCGGCCCGCCTGGCCCAGATGCTCAAGGCCTTTCGCGAGGGGCACGCGCACTACCAGCGCCGCAGCGAGAAAGAGCTTCAGACGATGCTCATGGCCTCGCTCCAGGCCGCCCTCAAGTCCGCGGTGCAGGTGCTCTATCAGCTCGAGGAGAACGAAATCGCCGTGGAGGCCTTGCCCGCGAAGGCGGACCGCAAGGTGCTTCTCTTCTACGAGGCCGCGGAAGGCGGAGCCGGCGTTCTGCGCCGCCTGGTCGACGAGCCTGATGCGCTCTCCGCCGTGGCGCGGGAGGCTCTCACTCTCTGCCACTTCGACCCCGACACCGGCGAGGACAAGCGCCGCGCCCCTCGCGCCAGGGAAGACTGCGAGGCGGCCTGCTACGACTGTCTGATGACCTACTCCAACCAGACCGACCACGAGATCCTGGACCGCCAGCTGGTTAAGGAGACCCTCCAGCGCCTCGCCGCGGCCACGGTCAAGGCGGCTCCCACCGCGCGACCAAGGGCGGAACACTTGGAGCAGCTCAAGAAGCAGGCAGGGTCCGGCCTGGAGAAGCAGTGGCTGGAGTTCCTCGATCGCGGCAACTACCGCCTGCCCACGCGTGCTCAGGTCTTCCTCCAGGCCTGCCAGACGCGGCCCGACTTCTTCTACGACGGGGACTACCAGACCGCCGTCTATGTCGACGGCCCGCCGCACCAGTACGCCGCCCGCCGGGAGCGCGATCGAAAGCAGACCGAGGCCATGGAGGACCTGGGCATCCTCGTCGTCCGTTTCGGAGTCGACGACGACTGGGGGCAGATCCTCGCGAAGTACCCCCACATCTTCGGGAAGGTGTCATGACCTACGCCGTCGGATCCCTGGTCAAAGCCCGCGGCCGCGAATGGGTCGTCCTGCCCGAGAGCCAGGACGATCTCGTCGTCGTCCGCCCCCTCGGCGGGACCGATGATGAGGTGACGGGCATCCTCCCCGCCGTCGAGAAGGTGGAGCCCGCGGCCTTTGGGCTCCCCGACCCGAGGGACCTCGGGGACCACCGGTCCTGCCGGCTGCTACGCGACGCCGTGCGGCTGGGCTTCCGTTCGAGCGCTGGGCCCTTCCGGTCGTTCGGCCGCATCGCCGTGGAGCCGCGCCCCTATCAGCTCGTTCCCCTGCTCCTCGCCCTCAAGCTCGATCCCATTCGACTGCTGATCGCCGACGACGTGGGCATCGGCAAGACCGTCGAAGCCTGCCTCGTCGCCCGCGAGATGTTGGACCGCGGGGAGGTCGAGCGGCTGGCGGTCCTCTGCCCGCCTCAGCTCGCCGAGCAGTGGCAGGGCGAGCTTCGCGACAAGTTCCACATCGACGCCGAGCTCGTTCTCCCGAGCACCGCGCATCGCCTGGAGCGGCACTGCCGGGTGGGCCAGTCCCTCTTCGAGGTCTACCCGCATGTCATCGTGTCGCTCGATTTCATCAAGTCCGACAAGAGGCTGGACGAGTTTCTGCGCGCCTGCCCCGAGCTCGTAATCGTCGACGAGGCCCACGGCTGCGCCCAGGGCGAGGGCGGGCGGTCGCGGCACCAGCGCTATCGCCTCATCCGAGGGCTCTCCGAGAACCCAGACCGGCACATGATCTTCGTCACCGCCACGCCCCACAGCGGCAAGGAGGACGCGTTTCGCTCCCTCCTCTCGCTTCTCGACCCGAGCTTCGCCAACCTCCCCGACGACCTGGGGGGCGACCACAACCGCCACCACCGCGAGCGGCTCGCCGCCCACTTCGTGCAGCGGCGCAGGGCCGACATCCGTCACTTCATGGCGGCCGAGACCCCCTTCCCCGAGCGCCTCCACTCGGAGCAGACCTACAAGCTCTCGCCCGAATACACGAAGCTCTTCGAGCGGGTCATCGCCTATGCCCGAGAAGTCGTCGAGGACCCGACCAACCACACCCACCGTCAGCGCGTGCGCTACTGGTCGGTCCTGGCGCTCCTGCGTTCCCTGGCCTCGAGCCCGGCAGCGGCGGCCTCGACCCTGCGAAGCCGCGCCGAGACCGCAGACACGACGACCGCCGAGGACGCCGACGACACCGGCCGCCGGCGCGTGCTCGACCTCATGGACGAGGGGACGGACGAGGGGACCGACGTGGCGCCCGGATCGGACTTGTGGGACGAGGAAGGCGACGGCCCCAAGAACCGAAGGCGCCTCACCGAGATGGCCCGCGAGGCCGAGGCTCTCTTGGGGGCCAAGGACACCAAGCTCCAGAAGGCCGCCGAGCTCGTGGCCAAGCTCATCGAGGATGGGTCCAGGCCCATCGTCTTCTGCCGTTTCATCCCCACGGCCGAGTATGTGGCGGCAGAGCTCCGGAAGAAGCTCGGCAAGGGCGTGGAGGTCGCGGCGGTCACTGGCACCCTCCCGCCGGCAGAGCGAGAGGAGCGGGTGCTGGCTCTCGGCCAGGCCCCCAAGCGGGTGCTCGTCTGCACCGACTGCCTCTCCGAGGGGATCCACCTCCAGGACAAGATCGACCCCGTCTGCCACGACGACCTTCCCTGGAACCCCACGCGGCTGGAGCAACGGGAAGGCCGGGTGGACCGGTATGGGCAGGCCCGTAAGGAAGTCCGGGCCGTCACCTACTACGGCATCGACAACGGCATCGACGGGAAGGTGCTCGACGTTCTCCTCCGCAAGCACCGGGCGATCCGCAACTCACTCGGCATCTCGGTTCCCGTGCCGGTGAACACGGAGGAGTTCGTGGAGGCGGTGTTCGAAGGGTTCTTCATGAGCGAGAAGTTCGGGCCGGCTCAGGCCCAACTTCGCTTCGAGCAGTTCTTCGCCCCCAAGCGCGAGGAGCTCTTCGCCAAATGGGACGCTGCCTCGGAGCGAGAGAAGCGGTCCCGGACTCTCTTCGCGCAGGAGAGGATGAACAGTGACCTCGCCGACGTCACCCGTGAGCTTCGCGCCGCCCAGGAGGCCGTGGGTCTCGGCATTGACGTGGCTCGCTTCACCCGAGAGGCTCTGCTCGCCCACGGGGCCCACTGGAGCGGCAACGGCATGGCGCGGGTCGATCTCGCGGAGTGTCCCCGGGGCCTCCGAGACCTCCTGAACGCCGGGGACACTTTCGTGGCCCGCTTCGAGCCGCCGATTGAGGGGCGGCAACTCCTTCTCACCCGAACGCACCCTGTCGTCGAGGGGCTTGCGTCGTACGTGATGGACACAGCCCTCGACCCGTTGGCCCAGAGCATCGCCCGCCGCTGCGGGGTGATCCGCACCCGGAAGGTGAGCACACGGACCACGCTGCTCCTCGTCCGCATGCGTTACCACATCCTGAAGAAGGGACCAGACGGGACTCGGACGCTCCTGGCCGAGGACTGCGCGATGCTGGGCTTCACGGGAGCCCCTCAGTCGGCCAACTGGCTGGATTCTGGGGCCGCCGAGGAGTTGCTCTCCGCCGCTCCGGACGCCAACGTCCCGGCCGACCAGGCGGCGGACTTTGTCCAGAAGGTGCTGGACGGCATGGGGCACTTGCTGCCGGTGGTGGCAGAGGCCGGCCGCAGGCGAGGCGAGGAACTGCTCGCGGCACACGGCCGCGTTCGCAAAGCCTCCCGGCACACCGGCGTCCGGTACGAGGTGGAGGCGAACCAGGCTCCGGATATTCTCGGGGTATACGTCTACTTGCCGGCGGCAACCGGAATCTGAGGTCCGCGATGAGCTATTTGCTATTCTTGGACGAGAGCGGCCACGACCATCGCAACCTCCCCTACGAGGTCCGCGGTGGGGTCGCGCTCCGTGCGCGGCGCCTCTGGCCTTTCGTACGGGGAATGATGGAGCTGGAGCAGAACGCCTTCGGAGACCTGCTTCACCACCATCGGGTCGAGATCAAAGGACACCGACTTCTCGACAAGGACCGTTTCAAGTGGGCCCGGCAGGACGACTGGATGGACGACTTGTCCCGCCGAAAGCACGCTCTCGGATTTCTTGCGAGTGGCGGCGTTGACAAGGCCCCCCGGCGCCACGAATTCACGGCCTACGGGCAAGCGTGTCTGGTCATGGCCCGAGGTATCTTTCAGCTGCTTCGCGAGCAAGATGCCGTGCTCTTCGCGGTGGCAATTCCCAAGAGTGTGGTCAGGCCCGACACCTTCGAGGCCGCCGAGTTCCTCCGAAAGGATCAGGTGTTCCTCTTGGAACGGTACTTCTATTTCTTGGATCGGGCTGATGAGGCAGGTCTGCTGGTGATGGACGAGACGGAGAAGACAGAAGATCGACGCTTCGTCCGGAGGTTGGAGCGGTACTTCACCCAGACCTACACCGGCCGTTATCGGACGTCGCGGATCGTTCCGAGCCCGTTCTTCGTTTCGTCCGACATGACCTATCCGATTCAGGCGGCGGACGTGTGCATCTACTGCGTGAACTGGGGATTTCGACTCCCCTCGCGGGGGATGGATGCGCCGATGCGCCAGGAGATCGCCGAGGAGTTCGGTCCGTGGCTCCACGCGCTTCGCTTTGTTGGGGAGGGGAATCGAGACGGGGAGACATTTCGCGTGTACGGCATCGACTACGTGCCGGACCCATACACCAAACGCTAGAAATGAAAAAGGAGGTAACGCTGTTGGGGCCGCCGGAGCAGCCCCTAAGCCGAACCTCCGCTGAGAAGTATCCCCAGAATGCGCTGAGGAGTCAAGGCCCCGTCCAACTTAGAACGGGGCCCGTAAGAGAGGATGTCCGGCGGGGCGAACCCTATCGAGCCCACGGGGGGCACCGGACGCGAAAAAGATAACCCCGCCCGAGGCCTTTCAGCGTGTCGGACGGGGAGCAAGTATCCAAGGAAGGAAAAAAGGCAATGGGCCCAACGAGCACCACAAAGCCTCCACGCATTACTATCAACAAGCTCCCCGCGTCCGTCAAGGAGCTTTTCGTCAAGACTGGCGGCGAGGTCCACTACAGAAGGATGCCGAGCCTGCCATGAGCCGACGCAGCAAAGAGATCTTCGCCACGATCCGCACCGAGGGCGCGATCCTCCCCGCCGACCTCCTGCGGCGCATCGCCGACGGCGACAAGGGGATCGAGGGGCTTGGCGCCGAGGACTACCACCTCTCCAAGGGCGAGAAGCTTAGCGAGGCGGTGAATCGGTCGTGGAGCCGGCTCCTCGGGGCGTGGACGGCCTTCCGCGCCGCGGCCGAGACGCTCCCCGGGGCCGACGCTGGCACCACCGTGACCCGCGAGCGCTGGCTCCTTCCCTTGTTCCAGGAGCTCGGCTACGGCCGGCTCCTCGGCAGCAAGGCGCAGGAGATCGGCGGCAAGACCTACCCCGTCTCTCATCTCTGGCACCGCACGCCCATCCACCTCGTGGGCAACCGAGTGGACCTCGACCATCGGACCGCAGGCGTCGCCGGGGCGGCCCGCACGAGCCCTCACGGTCTGGTGCAGGAGCTCCTGAACCGCTCGGAGGACTACCTCTGGGGCCTCGTCTCCAACGGCTTCAAGCTCCGCATCCTCCGCGACAACGCGAGCCTCACCCGTCAGGCCTACGTCGAGTTCGATCTCGAGACCCTGATGGACGGCGAGGCCTTCGCAGACTTCGCGCTCCTCTGGGTGTTGTGCCACCAGTCCCGGGTGGAGGCGGAGAAGCCCGAGGAGTGTTGGCTGGAGAGGTGGTCCAAGGCGGCCCAGGACGAGGGCGCTCGGGCCCTCGATCAACTGCGGGGCGGCGTCGAGAAGGCGATCACCGCACTCGGTCAGGGGTTCCTCGCCCTCCCGGCGAACAGCGCTCTGCGGGACGCACTGCGCTCCGGCGCTCTCGACAAGCAGGACTACTACCGAGAGCTCCTGCGCCTCGTCTACCGACTCATCTTCCTCTTCGTGGCTGAAGATCGGGGTCTCCTCCTCGACCCCGAGAGCGGCGTCTCGGCCCGCGAGAGATATCTCCGGTTCTACTCCACGCGCCGGCTCCGAGACCTGGCCGGCCGCCAGCGCGGCAGCCGCCACGCTGACCTCTACGAGGGAGTGCGAGTCGTCGGTTCCAAGCTTGGCGACCCCGAAGGGTGCCCCTCCCTCGGCCTGAAGCCCCTCGGGAGCTTCCTGTGGTCGGAGGCGGCTACTCCGCACCTCGGTGGCCAGATCGCCAACGGCTATTTCCTCGACGCCCTCCGGGCCCTGGCCTACCGGCTCGCCGACGGGAGCCTCCGGCCGGTGGACTACAAGAATCTCCGGTCCGAGGAGCTGGGGAGCGTCTACGAAGCCCTGTTGGAACTCCACCCGGAGGTGAACGTCGATGCTGCCACCTTCGTGCTCAAGACTCTGGGCGGCCATGAGCGGAAGACTTCGGGCAGCTACTACACCGCGGACTGCCTCGTTCAAACCTGCCTGGACGTGGCCTTGGAGCCGGTGATTCGGCAGAAGCTGGAAGAGGCAGTCCGGCTGTCCAAAGGAAGGCCCGAAGACGTCTACCGGCTCTTGGCCGAGAAGGCGCTCCTGTCGCTCAGAGTCTGCGACCCGGCGTGCGGCAGTGGGCACTTCCTCATCGCCTCGGGCCATCGGATCGCGAAGCACCTCGCCGCAGTCCGCACCGGCGACGAGGAGCCGGCGCCGGAAGCCTACCGCCAGGCCCTGCGCGACGTGATCGGGCACTGCCTGTATGGCGTCGACATCAACCCCATGGCCGTGGAGTTGTGCAAGGTAGCCCTTTGGATGGAGGCCCTGGAACCAGGGAAGCCGCTGTCATTTCTCGACAGCCACGTCCAGTGCGGCAACGCCCTCATCGGCGCCACCCCCGCCCTCATGGCCAAAGGGGATCCCGGACGAGGCCTTCGAGGCTGTCGAGGGGGACGAGAAGGAAGCGGCCCGCCGGCTCCGAAAACAGAACAGCGACGACCGCCGCGGTCAGATGACCCTCTTCGCCGGTATGGCCGCGGAAACGCCCCTCTCCTACGGCGGGCTCACCTCTCAGGCCGAGCGCGTCGAGTCCGAGCCGGACGCCGACATCCGGGCCCTGCGGCAGAAGGAGGAGGACTGGGCGCACCTGATCCGCTCCGACGACTTCCAGCGGCGAAAGTTTCTCGCGGACGCTTGGTGCTCAGGGTTCTTCTGGCCCAAGCGCGAGGGCGCCCTGGAGGCCGCGGCGGTCACCCAAGGTCTGTGGCTGCGCCTGCAGCGCGACCCCGCATCCGCGCCCCGGGCAACCCGCGACGAGGTGCAACGGCTGGCCCGCCATCACGCCTTCTTCCACTGGCACCTGGCGTTCCCCCAGGTGTTCCGCCCCAGTTCCGACAAGGATTCGCCCAAAGGTTGGGAGGGAGGCTTCGACGTGTTCCTCGGAAACCCGCCGTGGGACACGCTGAGCCCGGACGTAAAGGAGTTCTTTTCGGCATTTGACCCGGACGTCCGGTTCCAGGACCGCACAGGACAAGACGCCATCGTGGCGAAGCTGCTCGAAGACCCGGTGATAGCGGCCCGCTGGGAGGACCACCGCCGGCAGCTATATACGGAAGTGCATTTCTATAAAGACAGTGGGATTTACGTGCTATTTGCGCCGGGCAATCTTGGTAAAGGAGACTTCAATATTTACAGAATGTTTGTAGAGTTGGCATTAGGTAAAGTGGGGCACAATGGCCGTGCCTGTCAAGTTGTTCCATCTGGGCTTTACAATGGAGCTAATTGTGCTGCAATTCGTGAATTCTTATTGAATGAAACATGTCTTGAAAGTATGTTTGGTTTCTCTAACACAAGCCAGGTGTGGTTTAAGGGAATCAACGTAACTACTAGATTTTGCATATACACTGCTCGCGTACCCGGAAAGACAAGCGCGTTAAAAGCAGCATTCGCGATCGATACCCAGGAAAAACTCCGGGCGGTCTCAGCTGGGAGCACCTTGAGCTTACCAGCGCATTTGATTCGGACCTTCTCGCCAGATGCCCTATCTATATTGGAATTAAACAGTCAACTCGATATATCTGTAGCTGAGAAGATGTACTCTAGATACCCAGGTTTTGGCAACAAATCAAGTGGACCTCCCCGGCGGCAGTATATGCGAGAGCTCGATATGGGAAATGATCGGGAACTTTTCTGCGCAGAGCAGAATGGACTTCCGATCTACGAGGGGCGAATGGTTTCCCAGTACGACCATCGCGCCAAGGGGTATAGGGCAGGCAGAGGGCGCTCGGCCGATTGGGAAGAATTGCCATTTTCTGACTTAGAAAAGTCTGTCCAGCCTCAATGGTGGATCCAAATTGACAGAATTCCAAGCAAACTACGGAATAGACTGAATAAATATAGAATAGGATTCTGTGATGTAGCCTATCCAGACACAGAGAGGTCATTTATCTCCGCAATATTGCCATCTGGATGTGTCGCAGGGCACAAAGTGCCAACCATAACATTCGAGGACGGAAGCGAATGGATCTATTTGGTATGGTTGAGCGTCGCTAATTCTTTCTCGATGGATTGGCTGGTCAGAAAACAAATTAAGCTGACTGTCTCTTATACCATTGTCGATAGCCTGCCATTTCCTCATCCGCGCCTCGGAGACCATGCGGTCGGACTCCTGTGCCCCCTCGCTCTCCGGCTTAGTTGCACGGGCCCCGAGATGATAGACTACTGGAATCAGATGGCGAAATATGGCTGGGCTGCTCCCGTCCCGGAAGGTACCACACCCCCGGGCTACTTCGACGACGAAGACCGCCTACTTGCAAGGGCTAAGATCGAGTCCATCGTCGCCCGCGATTTGTACGGCATTACGAAGGACGAACTCTCGTACATCCTCGACACTTTTCCGATCGTCGAGCGCCGCGACCGCCAGCGCTACGGTGACTACCGCACCAAGCTTCTGGTCCTAGAAATGTACGATCGCCTGGAGCAAGGGCTCGACCTCGGGATCCCAGCCCCCGCCAAGCCTCCGCCCACGCAGAGCCCAGCACTCGCCGCCCAACGTCTTCAGCCGGCACCCTTCCCGGAGCCGACGCGTAAGCCGCTGCAGGCCCACTTCGAACTCACGCCTCCACCCCCGCGTCCCACGCGACCAGGGCCCGTGTCCCCGGGCGCGGCCGCTGCACCTCCGGCCCCGACGCGTCCGACCGCGGCCGCTCCCCTGACCCAGGCCCTGGACTACCTCAAGACCCACCCCGGCCCCCGCTCCCGAGCCGACCTGATGGGTGCCCTGGAGATAGACGCCTCCGACTGGATCACGCTCGCCCGACAACTTGCCGAGCACGAAGACGTCGAGAAGACCGGGGAGAAGCGGGGAACTCGATACGCCTGGAAAGCCCCATGAGTGAAGGCCACTTCAGGATTTTCTACTCGTGGCAGTCTGACCTGCCCAATTCGACCAACCGAGGGTTCATCGACACCGCTTTGCACGAAGCGGCGAAGCGTATCCGGGAAGACGACTCCATCGAGATCGAGCCTGTCGTGGACCGAGATACTCAGGGACTCCCAGGCTCACCGGACATCGCGAGGGCCATCTTCGACAAGATCGATCAGGCCGACCTCCTCGTCTGTGATGTCTCGATCGTGCGCCAGGCGGAAGGAGGCCGGCCGTGCCCTAACCCCAACGTCCTGATCGAGCTCGGGTACGGATTGAAGGCGCTCGGCCACGCGCGAATCGTCCTGGTCTCGAACCTCGCCTTCGGGCCGCTTGAGCAGTTGCCGTTCGACCTGCGAATGCGCCGCGCGATGACCTATGAGATGCCCGAGGAGGCAACCTCTCGGGCGGAGGTCCGGCGCAAACTGAGCGCTTCTCTGGAAGACGCCATCCGAGCGGTTCTCCAGGGCGGCCTGCGCACCAAGG
>JACRCS010001014.1 GCA_016218905.1 Deltaproteobacteria bacterium | reverse complement strand
CGCGCCACCTCCCGGGTGGCCTCGACGGCGTAGAGTCACAGGGCGCAGTTCGAGCCCTTGGAGACCACCTGCAGGACCAGCGCCATCTCGCAACCTCCCTGCCCGCTGCGCGGACGGGCGACTCGCCCGCCCGATCACTTCGGCAACGTCTGACTCCTCAGCCCACCGTAGACGGCCTTGCACGTCGCGGAGCCCCCGCCGGTCGCGCCGCCCGGGTTCTTCGCCCCCTCGGAGCGGGCGAGGAACGCCGCATAGGCGGCGGCGTCCGCGAGAGGGGCCCGGTCCGCCGGGCGCGTCGAGAGGAAGAAGAGCGGTGTTTCGTAAGGTGCGTTCGCCGTCTCGGCGCCCGCGCCGGCGAAGGCCACGGTGCCGGCCAGGGGAGACGAGAGGTACTTGAGCTTGCCGGTCAGGACCAGGCAGACCGTCTGCCCGGCCTCGACCCTCGCTCCCTCCTCGACCAGGGGCTCTACGTCGCGAATCCCGCCCGCCAGGAGCACGGCCGGCTCCGTCAGGCCCGCGGCGAGGCGCCCGTCCGGGCGCTCCTTTACCCAGAGCCCCTCTTCGGGGACGTAGGAGCGATCCTCCGGGATCGAGAACTCCCGCCCGAGAATTCCCTTTACGACGATCGACATGCGCGCGGTCTCCTTTGATCCGACGCTCTCTCGGAACGCTTCCCGGGGAGAGACGACGGGCCTACGTGGTCAGCCTCCGATACATCGCGGGGAGGAGCATGGGGAGGCTCTCGACCCGGGGCACGATGATGCTCTGGGTCTGGGGGCAGATGCGGCGCAGGTAGCCCGCCCCCCGCTTGTCGGAGGTGATGATGAAGGGGTGCACGCCGTGCCGTCGCGCTTCCTGGAGAGCCTTCTTCGTGTCCGCCACAGCGTAGCTCAGATGGCCATACTCGGTATCGTAGGGGCGCCCGTCCGTCAAGACAACCATGAGCTTCACGAGCGCCCCAATTCCGTCGAGCTCGTGAGTCCCGTGGCGGAGCACCGCCCCGAGACGAGTGTAGTGCCTGGGCTCCAGGTTGCCGAGCCGGTGCTGAACCCTTTCCCCGTAGGCCTCCTCGAAACCCTTGACCCGGAAGAGATCCACCCGAAACCGGCCCTCCGACGTGAAGCCGAAGATGGCGAAGGGATCGCCCAAGGAGTCCAGGGCCTCCGCCATCAGCACCATGGCTTCCTTTTGGACATCGATGACCCGCTTGCCGGAGACCTTTTCTTCGGTCGACGCGCTCATGTCCAAGAGGAAGAGCACCGCGACGTCTCGGGTCCTCTTGTCCCGGCGGATGTAGACCTTGTCGGAGAGGAGCCCGGCGGATCGCCGGTCCACCAGGGCGGGCACCAGGGCTTCCAGGTCCAGCTCGTCACCGATTTCCTGGGCCCTGAGCTTCCTGAGGCTCTCCGGCTTGAGCCTCGAAAACTGTCGGCGGATCAGGGTGATCAAACCCTGCAGCCGATCTCGGGTCTGCTCCACGAAGCGGTTCGGCTCCTCCCCGGCAACGCGCCGGCGCACCAAGCTCCAATCCACCTTGAAGTCGTGGAGACCCTCGTCCCACTCTCGATAGAAGAAGGTCCGAAACCCTTCCTCGAGCTCTTCGGGGTCGAGAGACGCGGAGCAGGAGCTATCCAGCACCTCCTGAAGCTTGTTCCACAACGCCTCCTCGTCTCGGCGCCCGTGGGACATCAGGGACGCGACGAGGGCTTCGGCGGTCGCCTGGGGAAGCTCCGACTGCGCGCTCGCCTTCCGGGCGAGACGCTCGATCGTGTCCCGGGTGTCATGGAGCAGATGCGGGAGGAGGTCCCCCCACCAGGGGAGACGCCCGTGGAATTCCTGCGGGAGAGACGCGGGGTAAGAGGCGGGGAGCTGCCCTTCTCCCCAGCGGCCCATGTCGGAAAGCAGGCCCGGCAGCCGCTGGAGGAGGATCTGGTCTGCCCTTCGGTGGATCTCTGCATTGGAACCGGCCCTCGCTCCCGCATGCTCGCACCACTCCCACCAGCCGAGCAGGCTGGTCTGATGCAGAGCGGACAGCTTGAACAGCTCGGCGCTGGGCAGGACGGGCGGGAGGTAGATCGATCGGCCGTCCGTGGTCGCGCCGCCGGCGAAACCTCGCACCCCGGCCAGTGACGCGTTGGAGCGGATGGCCACGGGCCGCCCCAGGAAGGCCTCGCAAAGCAGCACCAGGGAGCTGGCCCGTTGGTCCAGGGTCACGCCGGAGCGCAACTCGTCTCTCGCCTCGAGCGCCCCCTGGTGGGTGCCGCCAAAGTACCCGAGGAGGGCGTCCTCCGTGGTGCCCTCGGCGAGCCCCGCGGTCACCCAGCGGTCCACCTCCTCATCTCGCAGGAGGGCGCAGACCCGGGTCCCCCGGCGCACGAACTGCTCCGACGCCGACTCCGAGGCTCGCGCGACCCTGACCGCTTGGTGAAGCCACGCCCTCCAGCGGGAGAGCGGCGTGCCGAGCGGCTTCGCGACCGCCTCTTCCAAATAGGCGCGAACGGCTTTGGCCACCCGGCGCTCCGCCTGCACCGCCTGCACCGCCAGCTCTCCCCAGAGGAAGAGATCGTCGACCCCAACGGCCTCCACGGCCTGGGGCGTTTCTTTGAGAAACGTCAGCCCCGCGTCCATATCCCAGTCCGTCAGGTGCAGCGCGAGGAGGATCCACTCCTCCAGCGTCTCCTCGGTAGGGGGCAGCGAGTGCACGGCCCGAAAGAAAGGCTGCACCATGGCCCAGTTGCGAGAACTGAGGGTCACCGCTCCCCGGAGGATGGCTCGGCGAAGGGGATGGCCCGCGAGGCGCTCGAACTCCTGGAGCGTCTGGATCCAGAACGTCGTCCCCTCCCTGGATCTCAAGTGCCCGGCCATGGCGCAGATCCGTACGTAGGCCTCGTGGGTGCCCCGGGGAAGCCTCCCGAGGACCTCGGGGTGCGCCCCGAGGAAGGCCTGAACGCCCTGGGTGCTCCTTCGCGGCAGAGGCCGCCGGTGGGCGGCAAGGAAGTCACGGACCCCCTTCGGTGCCGGTGCTCCGCCCTGAATGATGCGCAGGAGTGCTTTGCCTTTTTCTGGCTCCATGCCTCCTCAGAAGACCCCGCTGACGAGATCGGCGATGGCACTCTGCATCTCCGGGTCGTCGGTCATGGCGCGCGTAATGGCCACCTCACAGGCGGCGGAGGGGGAGAACCCCTTGGCGATGAGCTTTGCTGCGTAGACGAGGAGCCTCGTGCTGACGCCCTCCTCGAGCCCGTGCTGCCGAAGATTGCGCACCATCTCTCCCAAGCGCGTGAGCCGGGTGGCCGTGTCCTCGTCGACCCCTCCCTCAGTGGCGACGATAGAGATCTCCTTCTCCGCCGGAGGATAGGAGAACTCCAGTGCCAGGAACCGTTGTCGAGTGGACTGTTTGAGCTCCTTCGTGACGCTCTGGTACCCGGGATTGTAGGAGATCGTAAGGAAGAAGTCGGGATGGGCCTCGAGGATCACGCCCCGCTTCTCCTGGGGCAGCACCCTGCGATCATCGGTGAGGGGGTGGATCACCACCGTGGTGTCCTTGCGGGCCTCCACCACCTCGTCGAGGTAGCACAGGGCGCCGTGCTTCACCGCCAGGCTGAGGGGTCCGTCGGACCACTGGGTCTCGTCGCCCTTCAGGAGGAACCGCCCCACCAGGTCCGACGCCGTCAGGTCCTCGTGGCACGCGATCGTCACCAGGGGAAGCGAGAGCTTCCAGGCCATGTACTCGAGGAAACGGGTCTTCCCACACCCCGTCGGCCCCTTGAGCATTACCGGAAGCTTGAGCTCGTAAGCCGCCCGGAAGACCTTCACTTCGTCCGCGATGGGCACGTAGAAGGGCTCCCGCTGGATGCGGTACCTCTCGATGGCCTGCTCCCTCATGCTCCCCAGTGGACGAATCGCTTCTGCGCTCACTGCCTCTCCTCGGTGCATCGGACTCCTCGAACTCGGGCAGTCGGGCGGCGTGGGCTGCCCGAGGCTGCGCGCGGTGGCCGGTGGCGGAACAGGGGATCGACGGGCGTCTCTGCCTCAGGTGATGGCGGCGAGCACTGTCTCCAGCCCCCAGCCCCGGCGCGTGCTCAGGGTCAGCACGCCCTTCGCATAGGGACCGAGCGTCTCGTGCGCGCGCGCGAGTTGCCCTGGATCCAAGACGTCCGCCTGGCTCAGGGCAACGAGATCCGCACCGGAGATCTGGCCGAGCAGGAGGTCTCTGCGCTCCTCCCACCAGTCTTCGAAGAGGGGACCGTCCACGAGCGTGACGACGGCACCCACGTCATAGGCGATGTCCCTCCGGGCCATGGCCGCCACCGCGCGCAGTTCGTGCGTCAGCACCTGGCTGGCGGGCTCCACGAAGAGATAATCCGGAGCGTCGGCGCGATGGATGTCCTTGACCCTTGCCGCAAAACTGGCGGCCAGAGAACAGCCCAGTCACCCTCCCTCGAGCCGCGTCACCGCCAACCGGTGCGAGCGGACGAACTCCTCCCCGTAGTTCTCCTCCCCCTCCTCGTTCACGATGACTGCGGAGCGCTTGCCCAGGGTCCCCATCCGAACGATGAGCTCGCGGATCAAGGTGGTCTTGCCGCTTCCGGCCGTGCCGGACACCGTGACCACCTTCATCGCCCGGGTTTCTCCCCGTCTGGGGCCTCCTGCGCAAACTGCTCCTCGAGCTTCCGGACGTACTCCTGCTTCGATGCCGTGAAGTCGAACTCGTCGAAGTAACTGTGCTCCCGCTCGGTCGAGACCACCACGGCCCGGACGGCCGCCACCTCATGAATGCCCTCGAGCGTCGCCCCACGGACCTCGTCTTCCCGAATCCCTTGGACGATGCTGTTGACCGCCACGAAGAGCTCTCGCACCGGGTGTGACAGGTGCCCCGTCGAGTAGACGCCGTGGCCGATCCCGATGGTGTCGGCCTTCAAGGCACCGGCCTCGCACGTGAGATGGCTCTTGATGTGCCCGATGCAGCGCGCCCCGCGCTCCATGCACTTGCGGGCCACGGTGAGCATCATCGCCTCGGCCAAGGCCTTGACCTGCTCCTCATCGAGAGGCCTGACGCTGGTAAGCTTCACGGCCACGCCGTAGCCGCTCACCCCGTGCTCCGTATAACAGCCCTGGTTCCCTGCCTCTTGATCGGCCACAGATCACCCCTTCCACTGGAGGACCACGTCTCTGAGCTCTGCCACCCCCACGTCCTTGAACGACGACAAACGGACGATCTGCGCTTGCTCGTTCAATTCGTGGAGCTTGGCGGCCGTCGCGGCCAGGGTCTCTTCCTCCACGGCGTCGACCTTGCTGATGGCAACGACGTCGGCGTCCTTTACCTGGGTGGTCACCAACTGCCCCAGCATCTCCATGTCGAGCAACTCAGCGGGCCGCGTGGCATCGAAGAGCACGATGGCCGGCCCTAAGGAGATCTTGGCGTCGCGCCCGCCCATCCTCGCCGCCAGCTTCACTTGGTGGGGAACCGCCACCCCCGTCGGCTCCACCAGGAGGTGGTCGGGGCGAAACTCCCGCGACAACGTGTACACCGTCTTCGCGAACGTCGCCGCGACCTCGCAGCAGATGCAGCCCCCCCCTATGTCCTTGACCTGCATGCCGCTCTCTTCCATGATCTTTCCGTCGACCGGGATCTCTCCGATCTCGTTGACCAGCAGCGCCACCCTTCGCTGACCGTCGCCCGCGAGCAGCCGGGAGAGTTTGAGCATCAAGGTGGTCTTGCCGCACCCTAGAAACCCTGCCACCTGCGTGATCATCATGGCTCGTCCCCACCTTCCCATGGGCTCCACCATCAGAGTCTGCACCGACCTTCGAAGATTCACAGCGCTTCGCTGGCGCAGCAGCCGGAATCCCAGAAGCCTGCCCCCTTCTGCCCGTGCGAACGCTCGACCCGTGCCCCCGCACCGCCTTCTGCGGGCATTCCGGGAGCGGATGGGCGGGCCTGCGCGACTGCCGCGGCCCAGCCCGGTGACCGGGGCACGGACCCAGGTAGCGGCCGGCGCCGCGGTTGGTTCCGTGGCGCCGGCCGTCCGCCTCGTGCCGAGCCAGGCCCGGACCGACGGTCAGTACTTCCCATAGAGCTCGGCGGCCTCCATCATGGCGATGGCGTTCATGAGCGACCCGTTGGGCGGAAATTCGCACCCGGTCGCCAGGATGAAGCCTCCGCCCTTGGCCATTTCCTCGATCTGGCGCTTGCACTCCTGCTTCATGTCGTCCGGTGTGCCCAGAAACGCATACTGGGCAGGGCTCACGTACCCGGCGATGGTCACCTTGTCCCCCCACTTCGCCTTCGCCTCCGCGAAGTCCTTGCAGTCGTCCGGGGCGTAGGCGCACGAGATCGCGATTGGGTTCATGGTCTCCATCTGCACGTCGAAGTAGATCCCGTTGCCGCAGTTGTGGACCATGACCATCGACCCGCCCTCCCGGATCGCGTCGGCCAGGCGCTTCGCGAACGGCCCCTCGATCTCCTTCCAGAGCTCCTTGCGCATGATCGTCTGGGAGGCGAAGAGGGTGTCGAGCACGATCGCGTGCACGCCCGTGGCGGTCATCTTCTTGATGTAGTCCACGAGCACGTCGGTGATGACCTCGGAGGCCTTCATCACCAGCTCCCGGTTGTTCTTCTTCATGCAGTCCCGAAAGAGCGTCTCCGCTCCGCGCATCATCGAGAGGATCCCCAGGGGCCCGTACACGAACCCCATCACCGGCGTGGTCTTCCCCCGATCGTTCATCAGGATGTCGCAGTACTTGAGCATCTGCTGCATCCGGGGCGCCTTGGCCACGTCGATCCGCTCGACCTTCAGGAAGTCCTCCGGGGTTGCGATGAAGTGCTTGTTGTAGTTCGGGTGGGGCGTGTCCTCCAGGGGATAGACCATCTCCTGGCCGAAATCGGCCGCCTCGACGGAGAGGTCGACCAGGGTCAGGATGCCGTCGAACCCGATCAGGTCGTGGGCCTGCAACATGCACTTGGCCGCCAGCTCTCCGTCTTGGGCCCACTCCGCGTAGGAGGTCCCATAGACCCGCCTCGAGGCCCCGCAGACCAGGGGCACGGCCGGCACCCGGTCTGCTTCCTTGTGCTGCAGTGCCGCTGCTACCCGCTCCAGTGACGTCATGCTCATGTGCTGCTCCTCTTCCCCCGATGGTTGCCGTCGATCCCTTCTTGAAAACGTCCCCGCCCCGGAGGCGGCGGGCGCTGGTGGAATGAGTGTATCCCTCTTGCAAACTGCGTTTGTAGGGGAGGGATGCGGGCATTATCGGGTATTTCCTCCTACCCTACACACGGTTCGAGGGCTCGCCCCGCCCCACCGCCTCCCCCGCGCGCGGCACGCACCCGTGCGCGAGAAAGGGCGCGTCGTTCAACGCTTGGCGCCGAAAGGGGAGCCTTGGCAAGGGGGGAGGCGATCGGTCCGGGAGGCCTGGGACCTCTCGGGGAGCCCCAGACCCCGAGCCGGGTGGAAGTCGGCACCCTGGTGGAGACCATCAAGCCCGCTCCCGCGGCACGCAAAATGCCGTCTCATCTCGGCGCCGGACCGGGACTGCGGACCGCGGTCGTCCGCTCCCGTGGGACCGCCGCCGGCCCCAATCACCCAGGAACGGAAGAGACCGCGAATGGAACGCGCCGTCCTCGGCTCGGGTGGACCTCCGGAGAAACCGACCCCGGGAGGCCCTTTCTGAGAAAGCTCGGCACCCCTGGCCAATCGCAGACCGGGATCGTTACCACCGGGACCCCGCTGTGCCACACTGCGACCCGCACGGGCACCCAGGCTCGAGGCCGGAGTAGACCTGGACACGGGAGGAAATCGTCTGCGGGACGATAGCCGCCTCCACCGACTCCGGTTAGGATCAAATCGTGTTTCATCGCGCGGAAGCTTGACTGCAGCAGCAGGAAAAGGGCCCCTTGAGCCGGTGGCGACAGGGGGCGGCGGGTGCGCGAGCCCATCCCCCCGCTGCTCTCGGGTAGGCCGGCCGAGCCGGAACCAAGCAGTTGTCGTGGGAGACGGACACCGATGAGACCGCGTTGAGTCCGCCGGCGAGCCCACACTAACGAAACGCGGAGGATTCCCATGGCACGGGCCCCGGGCTGCGACGGCTGCGAGCTCAACCTCGGCCAGCTTTCCGATCTGGCACAGACCCTCCAGGATGGCGTGGACCGGCAGGACTGGCACGCGGTCCGAGAGGTGATTCGCCGGCTGCGGACCTTCCCCTTGGAACCGGACCGGAGAGGGGGCGCGGAGTCGAGGCCCCGAGGACCTTCGACGTGGACCTTTCCCCACGGCATGCTGGGAGAAGCTACTCTACCCGGGCCGAGTGACCGTTGACCTTCCCGTAAGAAGGAGGTTTCGAAGATGACTCACACAGGCATCTGTTATCTCGTGGGGTCAGGACCGGGCGACCCCGGCCTCATCACCGTCCGGGGCCTCCGGTGCATCCGGGAAGCGGAGGTAATCTACTACGACCACTTGGTCGCCCCCGAACTGCTCGAGGAGGCGCCGCGGGACGCGGCGCTCGTCTATGTTGGCAAGGAAGCCGACCGGCACTCCGTGCCCCAGGATCGGATCGCCGCCTTCATCTGCCGGGACGTGCGCGAAGGCAAAACCGTCGTCCGTCTGAAGGGGGGAGATCCCTTCGTCTTCGGCAGAGGCGGCGAGGAAGCCCAGGCGCTCGGCCGCGCCGGTCTTTCCTTCGAGGTCGTCCCCGGCGTCACTGCCGGGGTGGCCGCTCCCGCCTATGCGGGCATCCCTGTCACCCACCGGGGGGTATCGACCGCAGCCACCTTCGTCACGGGTCACGAGGCGCCGGACAAGGGCGGGATGCAGACGGACTGGGAGGCGCTCGGCGCGCTTTCTCACACGCTGTGCATTTACATGGGTGTCCGCAACCTGCCCACCATTTGCGAGCGTCTGATGCGGGGCGGCCGCTCGCCCGACGAACCCGTGGCGGTGATCGAGTCGGGAACCTACCGTCATCAGCGATGCCTCACCGCGACCCTCGGGACCATCGGTGAGGTGGTGGCGTGCGAGGGCGTAAAGCCCCCCGCCATGGTGGTCGTCGGCGAGGTGGTGAACCTGCGCGACAGCCTGCAGTGGTATGAGCCGGCCCCGCGGTGCGATCGGTCCAACGGGAAGGACCACGACGGCGGCCCCTACCTTGCCGTCGCCGGCGTCCCCCCTGGTGCCGTCTGACTCCCGGGGGCGACGGAAGGAAGCTACCGTGAACACCAGAGCACGGCCGGGGCACTTCTACGCGGTAGGGGTCGGCCCCGGGACGCCCGAACTCCTGACGGTCCAGGCAACCGAAGTGATCCGGACCGCTGACTTGCTCTTCGCCCCTCGTGCCGAGACGGCCCAGGGAAGTCTGGCCCTCGAGGCCGCCCGCCCGTGGATCGACGGCAAAGAGGTCGTAGAGCACGTCTACCCCATGAGCCGGGACCTCGACCGCACCCTTCGGTGCTGGTCCGAGGTCGCGGATCGGGTGGCGCAGGCCTGCAACGCAGGCCGCTCGGTTGCCCAGATCACCCTCGGGGACCCGCTGATCTACAGCACGAGCGCCTACCTCCTCGGGCTTCTCGAAGGACGGCTTCCCAGGGAGAAGATTCATGTGATTCCGGGAATCAGTGCCTTCCAGGCAGCAGCAAGCCGCTTCGGTGAGCCCTTGCTCCTTCAGGAAGACCGGCTCCTCCTCATGCCGGCGACGGACCTTCGAGCCGTGGAGGAGGCCCTTGGCTCCTGCGAGACTCTCGCCCTCTACAAGGCCGGCCCGAACTTCCTGGCCCTCCGGGAGTTGCTCACTCGTCGCGGGCTCGCGGCGCAGAGCCGGGCGGTCTTCTACGTGGACCAGGGGGATCGGGAGACCGTGGTTCGAGACCTCTCCGCGGTGGACCCTTCTTTTGCCCAGTCCGCGGGCTACATGGCGACGGTGATCGTGCACGTGGGCCGTCGGGAGTGGGCCCGGTGAGAGTTCCTCGCCTTGTGGTGGCGGGGACGAACAGCGGCGTCGGCAAGACCTCGCTCACGCTCAGCCTCGTCTGCGCACTTCGCCGAAGGGGGCTTCGGGTGCAAACGTTTAAGGTGGGGCCGGACTACCTCGATCCTACCTACCTGCAGATCGCCTCGGGCCGCCCCTGCTACAATCTCGACCTCTGGATGACCGGCCGGGACTATGTGCGAGGCCTGTTGGCCCGGGCTGCTGCCGGAGGCCCGACGGCTCCCCCCGCAGACATCTGCATCGTGGAGGGGGTCATGGGCCTCTTCGACGGCGCCCGCTCCACGAGCTCCGAGGGGAGCACCGCCGACGTGGCCTCCCTCATCCAGGCCCCGGTGGTCCTGGTGGTGAACGCCCACGGCACGGCGCGGTCCCTCTGCGCCGTCATCCAGGGGTTTCGGGAGTTCGAGCAGCCCCGAGGCCCCCTCGTGCAGGGGATTCTCCTCAACCGGTGCGGCTCCGAGAGCCACAAGGCGCTCCTGGCCGACGCGCTGGGAAGTGCAGGTCTCTCGGATGCCCTGCTCGGGGCCTTCGCCCGAGACGGGCTTCCCGACCTGCCGAGCCGCCACCTCGGCCTGGTGACGGCCGATGAGGAGATCTTGCGCGAGGAGCATCTCGAAGCGCTGGCCGACGCCTGCGAACGCAGCGTCGACGT
>JACRCS010001012.1 GCA_016218905.1 Deltaproteobacteria bacterium | reverse complement strand
GCCGCGACGAGAGCGACAGCGGCGAGACCCGGCAGGCTCCGCCAGCTCCCCTGGCGCTGGCCGGCCGCAGCGGCGGACCCGCTCGCCGTGCCGGACACCGACACGTGGAGGCTCCAGGTCCTCAGGTCGCGGGCAAGGTCCCGCGTCGTGTCGTACCGGCTGTGAGGGTCCTTCTCCAGCAGTCGCTGCACGAGCCACCGGACAGGGGCAGGGACCTGCGGCCCCACGGCCTCCAGCAGCTCTGGCTCCTCGCGGATGATGGCAACGAGCGTCTCGGCAGCGGTCTCACCGACGAACGGCCTCTTCCCGGCGAGCATCTCGTAGAGGACGACGCCCAGCGAGAACTGATCGGAGCGATGGTCCACGGGCTTCCCGCTTGCCTGCTCGGGGGACATGTAGGCGACGGTGCCGAGGACGGCGCCGGCCTCGGTGAGGGCGGAGACGGTGGGGGAGTGAGTGTCGGTCGGATCGCGGAAGGTCGTCTCGTGGCGGGCGAGGCCGAAGTCGAGGACCTTGGCGTGGCCGTCGCGTGTGAGGAAGACGTTCTCGGGCTTGACGTCGCGGTGGACGATTCCCTTCTCGTGGGCGGCAGCGAGGCCTTCGGCGATCTCGTGTGCGATCTCGAGGGCCCGCTTGACGGGGACGGCGCCGCGGCCGACGAGGGCGCGAAGCGTCTCGCCATCGAGTAGCTCGGTGACGGCGTAGCGGATGCCGTTGGCTTCGCCGACGTCGAAGAGCGCCAGGATGTTGGGGTGGGAAAGTGCCGCTACGGCTTTCGCCTCTGCCTCGAATCGGGACAGGGCCTTCTTGTCGCTCGCGAGGTGGTCGGGGAGGACCTTGACCGCAACGTCGCGGCCGAGGCGGGTATCGCGGGCGCGCCAGACCTCGCCCATGCCACCCGCGCCGAGAGGGGCGAGGACCTCGTAGGGGCCGAGGCGTGTGCCAGGGGCGAGCGGCATGGCGTACCCCTCCGGCCTTCGGACTCGGAGTCTGTCTCTTCCCGGTCAGTCTACGTCCGGCGCCGCCTTGTGCGGGAGGAGAGGGCGCGGTTCAGGCCGACGACCTCCGCTGCCGGAAGGACGGTGACGCGATCAGCCAGCTCGTATCGCCTCGCACCCGGGTAGAGGACGAACAGGTGATCGAGCCCAAGGTCCGCGAGGGCGATGCGCATGGAGGCCGTGAGCGACGGGGCGTCGGCCCGCTTCGCCTCAAATCCGAAGCGCCGGCCGCCCTTGAACACGAGCAGATCGAGCTCCGCTCCACCGTGGGTTGCCCAGAAGTACGCTTCGTCGGGCTCGAACGTGCGTAGCGCCTCTTCCAGGATGTAGCCCTCCCACGACGCGCCCGACTTCGGGTGCGAGAGGAGATCGGCCTCGGTCCTCACGCCAAGGAGCGCGTGAAGAATCCCCGAGTCGGCGACGTAGACCTTAGGCGATTTCACCTGCCGCTTCGCGAGGTTCTCGTGCCACGGCGCGAGCTGGCGCACCAGGAAGAGGCCGGTCAGGAGATCCAGGTACCGCCGCACGGTCGGCTCGCTCAGGCCGAGCGAGCGGGCCGGGTCGGCGGCGTTCCAGATGCCGCCGTGGACGTGGGCGATCATCGTCCAGAAACGAAGGAGCGCGGCCGCGGGGATCGACACGCCGAGCTGCGGAAGGTCACGCTCGAGAAAGGTCTGGATCAGCTGGCGGCGCCACGTGTGGCTGTCAGCCGCCGAGCGCGCAAGGAAAGACCGCGGAAACCCGCCGCGCAGCCAGTGGCGCGAGAGGCGCTCGGCGCCGACCTCGGCGAGCGAGAAGCCGCCCAGCGTGACGACCTCCACGCGGCCCGCGAGGCTCTCCGACGCCTGCCGCAGGAGGGCAGGCGAGGCGCTGCCGAGGACGAGGAAGCGGGCGGGCAGGGGCCGCCGGTCCGCGAGAACTCGCAGGACGGGGAAGACCTCGGGCCGCCTCTGGACCTCGTCGAGGACGACGAGGCCGCGGAGCGGTGAGAGCGCCGTCACGGGCTCCTCGAGCCGGGCGAGGCTGACCGGATCCTCGAGGTCGAAGTACGAGGGGGAGCCGGGCGCCACGAGCTCCCGGGCGAGCGTCGTCTTGCCGCACTGGCGCGGCCCGGCGAGGACGACGACGGGGCTTCGGCGAAGAGCGGAGCGAAGGCGAGCCAAAGCGTCGGGGCGGGCGATCACGCCAGGACCGTACCATGAAAAACGAACGTCCGGTATCCGAGTTTCAAGACATGGAGGCGGAGGCCTCGGGGCGCCCGAGCCGGCGCCAGGGGCGAGGGCGGCATACCCGCGGCCCTGGTGTTCGCCGATCTCGCCGGCTGGTGCCGCGCCCGGGGCGTCACGCCGTGGTGCTACCTCGAGGAGATCCAGCACCCCGCCCGCCGTCGAGAGGGGCCAGCCGGCGTAGCCCCGGCCCCCGGAGGCCGGGGCCGCCTGGCCCCGAACTGCGCACGCGCCGTCCCGCAGCTCCACTTCGTCCGGAGGAGGCCCGTCCTCCGCTCCGCCGATGGCGCAGGCCTCGTCGTTCCACGGGTCGCAGACGACGACGGCGGCGTCATCCGCCGCATTCTCGAACAGCGCACGGAGACCGCGTAAGCGCACTCCCTCCCGGAATTGAGCCGCGCCGCGGAGGACAACTACAGCTACTATCCCGGGAAAGCGGTTTTCTCTTCCGTGGGAGATCTGCCATGGCGGGATTCAGGCTTCCTGGCGTCTTGTGCGTCATAACGAATTCATCGCCGATGGATGCGGGGACACTCCCTCGCGCCACATTTGCTTCTCCGGGCCCGGTCGGCGCCGCAGCGAGTCCGCGTCTGAGCACCGGCGATCTCGACTTCATTCAAGCCACTGAGGGGAAGAACATCGACGGGTCCACGAAGCCGCTTCAGGAGCTGGAGCAGCTCCGTCATACGCATTTGATACGGAAGCAGGAGGCCTCGCGCGAGTTCGGTGCGCGGTCGTCGCACGTGCTGTTTGAGCAGACGGTCATCGACCGCCTGACCGTCCTCATCGACCGGGCGCAGTCTCCTCTGGGGAAGGCGACCGAGCAGCTGGCTGCTCTCATCCAGCAGGCGGAGCAACCTGGCAGTCTCGTCCCCGAGGAGAAGCTCAGCGAAGCGATTGCGACGATTCTCGGGCTGGAAAGACAGCGGCAGGTGATGGGTGGGTCCGACGCGGACAGCCGCGGGTCGGATGCGATGGCGCTCGTCGTCAGGGCCTTGGATGTTTCTACTGAGCGCAGGCTCTCCGCT
>JACRCS010001011.1 GCA_016218905.1 Deltaproteobacteria bacterium | reverse complement strand
GTCGAGAAACGCGAGAAGCTCCCCTTTGGCCTCCCGCGCGGCGAGGTTTCGCGCGCGCGCCGGCGAAACGGGCGACGGGGTCCCGACGAATGTGACCCGGGAGGACGTCGTCGCGGCTCCCGTGGCATCGCGCCCGGCAACGACGATCTGGACCCCCAACCCGGGCCGCTCCTGGTCGAAGACGGCGTTCACGAGCTCGCCGAGGCCGGGGGCGTCGAGTGTCGGGACGAGGACCGAGACGAGCGTCACGGTTCCCTCAACGAAGAGTAGGCCTCGCGCCGGGCCGCTGCGAACGCGAGAGGGTCGAATAGCTCATACCCGAGGCGGAGCGGAACGACCTCCGACAGCCGCCCGCTCGCGGCGCGGGCCAGACCGGGACAGATCCGTCGGGCCGAGCAGAGCCTGCAGAGCCTCCCCTGCCTGTAGGTGATGCGGGCTCGGGCCGCGGTGAAGCAGCGGGCGAGTCGCGTCCCGAGGTCGCGCGAGCGAAACCTCGGGCTCTGGCCCCGGAGGAAGAGGCCGAGAAAGACGGCCCCGGCCGTCGCGACGAACCCCTTCGTGAACGTGGAATGGAGGAGCGGGTCCCACTCGTCATCCTCGTGAGCCTTTTGCCAGAGGGTCCTCACGGCCTCGAGGTGGCGGGGGAGAAGACAGAGGGGAGCGAACCGGATGTTGATCGGGAATGGCGCGTCCGCATGGGTGTCGAGGAGCCGTTCGAGGGCGGCGCGTAGCGTTGCGAGCTCTGGAAGGACCAGGGGCGAGTCCTGCGGCAAGCGCGCCGCGCTGGCCGCGGGGTTGAGAAGGAGGAGGTTCAGGGCGGTCGGCCGAAAGGGTGCGACGAGACGGATGATCCCGTCGAGGTCGGTGAGGTTTGCGCCCGTGACGACGGTGTTCACGCGCGTACCGATTCCGAGGGAAGCGAAGACGTCGAGCGACGCGACGAGACGGCCGTGACTCCCGGGACGGCCCGTCAGTCCGTCGTGAACGTCGGGGCTTGCGCCATGTAGGGAGAAGAGGCCGTCGGTCAGGCCGGCGGCGCGGAGCGTCTTGGCGTAGGCGGGGTCCGCGGTCCGGGTTCCGTTCGTGATGACCGTGACGGCGCGGAACCCGTTTCTTCGCCCGCGCTCGACGAGGAACGGGAGATCGGCGCGGAGCGTCGGCTCACCTCCGGTGAGATCCATCGCCCTCTTGCCGAGCCGTGCGGCCAGGTCGATCCGACCGAGGAGGCGAGCCAGAGGCGGCTCCGCGCGAGGAGGTGCCGCGACGGCGTCCCGCGTGTAGCAGAAGCCGCAACGGTGGGTGCAGGCGACGCCGACGTGAAGGGCGAACCGGTCGGTGACCGCGAGGGCGTTCACGTCCTCCCCCGAAGTCCCTCGTAGGCGTAGCCCAAGGCGACGGAGGCGGTCAGGAGCGCGAAGAGGGCGATAACGAAGGGCGAGAGCGCTCCCGCGGCCCGGAGGCCGTTTCCGAGAGACCAGAGCCTCAGCCGAAGGAAGGGGCCGAGCGTCGCGACGCGCGGACGGCCTGAAACTCGAACGAGGGTGCGGAGGAGATGGAACGTTCCTCGTCCCCGGACGAACTGCCACCTCACGAAGGCCGCGAGACCGCTCCTCTCCTCGTGGCAGACGCGCTGCCTTCGCTCGAAACGGATCGTCACCGAGCGCGCCACCGCCTTTTTCGCGAGGGCGGTGTCCTCGCCCCCCGCAAACGGGAAGGTCTCGTCGAAACCTCCGAGCGCCTCGAAAGCTTCGCGACGCATGGCCACGTTGCAGCCGCTGAAGCTGCCGGTCGTGCCGTCGGACGCCACTCTCCAGACCCGCTCGAAACCGAGCGTGCCCCCCCCCGGGAAGCCGAGGAGGCCGACCAGTCGTCCGAAGGTCGTCCGGGCCAACGTCGCGGTCTCTCCCGCCACGATCGGAGCCTTCTCGAGGGCGGACCTGGCCGCTTCGAGCGTACCCGGCTCCAGCACGCAGTCCGCGTCGGTGAAGAAGAGGAGTCGGCCCGACGCAGCGCGGGCCCCGGCGTTGCGCGCCGCGGCCGGGCCACTTCGCCGCGGGAGGGCGAGCAGGCGACCGGGATGTGCTCCCATCGGCGGTGGGGCCTCCCCGACACCGCCGTCGAGGACGAGGACGACCTCGAGATCCTGTTCGTTCGCGACCGACGCGAGGAGAGGCTCCGTCGATCCGACGCCGTTCCACGGGACGACGAGGCTCAGCGTCGGCTCTCGGGACATGCGACGGCAAATATGTCATTGCAGAGCACGTTCCTCAAACCGGGCAGGCCCGCGACCCAGCCGAGGAGACGTCTCAGGCGTCGATCGGGCTCGCCGGGAGCGGGATCGGCCGGACGCAGAAGGAGCCGGCGAACGTCGAAACCGGCCGCGCGAAGCGATCGCCGGAGCGTCCTCGGAGTCTGCTCGTTCACGTGCATCGGTTTGAGCCAGGGGTTGCGGTCCCGCGGGTCCTTCGGCAGCTCGTGACCACGAAGACGCTCGAGCGCGCGGTAGAGCGGATACCCGAAGCGGTAGTACCAGAGATTGGGCGAGGTGTGGACGACGAGGGCTCCACCCGGAGCGAGAACCCGCTTCGCCTCACCGAGAGCCCGCCAGAGGTCGACAGCCGCGAGGTGTTCCACGACGTCGAGGAGAAGGACGACACCGACGCTCCCGCTCGCCAGCGGCAGCTTGGTTGCGAACCCGAGTACCCCCGAGGCGCGAAGGGGTCCGGCCGCCCGGCGCAGGGTCTCGTGCGCCATCACCGTGGCGTCCGGCGAGAAGTCGAGAGCGATACCGAGAAAGCCGGACTCCGCAAGGCATCGAATCGCCTCGCCGCG
>JACRCS010001010.1 GCA_016218905.1 Deltaproteobacteria bacterium | reverse complement strand
GCCTACGAGCTCGTAAAGGCCCTAAAGAAGGCCGTCGACGTCCCGATCGAGCTTCACTGCCACACGACCTCCGGTCTCGCGGAGTACACGTTCCTGCGGGCCGTGGAGGCCGGGGTCGACATCATCGACACGTGCTCGGCGCCCTTCGCCGGCCGATCCAGCCACCCGGCCATCGAACCGATCGTCCACATGCTCCGGGGTACCGAGCGGGACACCCGTCTCGACCTGCACGCCCTGCTGGACGTTGCCGATTACCTCGAGAGCATCGGGCCCAAGTACCGGCACCTGCTCGACACCACCCGCCTCGCCGTCGCCGATATCGGCGTGCTCCTCCATCAGACTCCGGGCGGGATGCTCTCGAACCTCGTCAACCAGCTGCGCCAAGCGCAGCACGAGGAAAAGCTCCAGGCCGTCTTCGAGGAACTGCCGCGGGTGCGCAAGGAACTGGGTTATCCGCCGCTCGTAACGCCCACGAGCCAGATCGTCGGCGTGCAGGCAGTCCAAAACGTGCTCTTCGGAAAGCCCGGGTCGATTGCCGATCGGTACAAGATGATCTCCGGCCAGGTGAAGGACTACTGTTACGGCCTCTACGGCCGACCCCCCGCCCCCATCGATCCCGAGGTCCTGAAGCTGGCTCTGAAGGGGTACTCGAGAGGCGAAAAGCCGATCACATCGCGGCCCGCAGACGTCCTCGAGCCGGAGCTCGAAAAGGCGAAGAAGGAGATCGGCGCTCTGGCGAAGGACCGCAGGGACCTGCTCCTGTACGTCCAGTTCCCCACGACGGGTAAGAAGTTCCTCGAGGTGAAGTATGGGAAGGCGCAGCCGCCCGCTGAGTGGAAGGCTCGCACCCTGGAGGATGCGAAAGCGGAGGAGGAGTTGATGAAGAAGGCCCTTTCGGGTGAGCTCACCCAGAAGCCCAAGAAGGACGCCCCGCCCAAGGGGCCGAGCACGCGTCAGTATCGGGTCTACGTGGACGGGGAGTACTTCGAGGTCGAGGTGGAGATGGTCGGCGGAGCTCCCGTGGTGACCGCCATGATGCCGGCGCCGCAGCCCGCCGCCGTAGCCCCGGCGGCCCCCGCCCCGCAGCCTGCCCCGGTCGAGGCGCCGACGCCCGCGGCTGCGCCGGCCGGGACTCTCGTCGCCCCCATGCCCGGCATGGTGATCGACTGCCTCGTGAAGCCGGGTGATTCGGTGAAGGCCGGCGACGTGATCCTCATCCTCGAAGCGATGAAGATGGAAAACGGCCTCGAAGCGCCGGTGAGCGGTGTGGTCCAGGAGGTCTGCTGCAATCAGGGCGACAGCGTCGCCAAAGACGCGGTGCTCGTGACGATCGGCTGAGAGAAGCACTCCATTCGGGGTGCCCCTCCGGGGGCTCCCGCTTACGATCAGACCCTCCCCGGAGGGTCTTTTCTTTTCGTGCTGATGGCCTCCGGCGCCGGAGCTCTGCCCCAAAAACAGTGGCCTCTCCCGCCCTGGAGCGGGAGAGGCCGAGTTCGGAACCAGCCCCGAAGGGCTCACTCTTGACCCCCGGATGCGCCGTTAGAATGGCGCTCATACTAGAGTGTTCGGCTCCGCTTCGGTATCCCCCGTGCGGGGGATTTTGAGGGGCTAGAAAAAGTTTTTTGCGAAGGCGAGACCGGCGGGCGTGTCGGAGGAGAGGGGGGAGCGCGGGCGCGTTACGGCTTGGCCGGCTTGTACCCGCCCGTGGAGAGTGCCTGGGGTGTCTTGAACAGGAATTCGATCCTGCGGTTCCGGGCTCGGCCCTCGGGCGTGGCGTTGGAGGCGAGCGGGCGACTCTCGGCCAGCCCCACCGCCACCAGCCGCTGAGGTGCTGCCCCCTGAGAGACCAGGTGACGGAGCGCCGCCGCCGCACGGGCGCCGCTCAGCTCCCAGTTACTCGGGAACCTGCTCGTTTCGATGGCCACGGCGTCCGTGTGGCCGAGAATGTACAGGTCGAAGTTATACTTCCGCAGGAGCTCGGAGACACGGTCGAGCACTCGCCTGGCGTCCGGTTTGAAGTCGGCCGAACCCGAGGGGAAGAGGACCTTCCCCTCGAACCGGACGGTGATGCCGTCTTCCTCCTCCACGATCTCTGCCGAGGAACCGAGGTCCGCGAACATGCCCTGTACGATCGCCAGCGCCTGCGCTTTGCCGGCCACCGGCGTGGGCGCCAGTTCGGGCAGCACCGGAGCGGAAGGTGGAGGCGCAAAGGCGGCCTTGGCCCGCTCGGAGCCGAGGGCGGTCTGCACGCTCCCCGCCATCCGGTGGAATTTCTTCAGATCCAGACTGGCAAAAGAGAGGAGCATGAGGAAGGTTGCCATGAGGAGGGTAGCCATGTCGGCGAAGCTCACGTACCACGCCGGCGCGCCTTCCTCGGTATCGGGTTCCTCCTTTCGGAGGAGATCTCGGATATCCACGAACGGCTAGGCCGCTTCCTCGGCGTCTGGCCGCGCCGGACGCGCTTCTTCGCGGACGGGCTTGCGCATGGCGGGGGACACGAAGGCTTCGAGTTTCTGCTTGAGCAGCTTCGGGTTGGCTCCCTGCATGATCGAGACGATCCCCTCGATCACGACCTGCTTCGCGAGCGCCTCCTCCTTCATTCGGTACTCCAGCTTGTTGGCGATGGGCAGGCAGACGAGGTTCGCGAGCACGGCTCCGTAGAGGGTGCAGACGAGGGCCACGGACATGGCCGGGCCGATCTCGGAGGGGTCCTCCATCTTGCGGAGCATGTCAACCAGGCCGATGAGCGTCCCGATCATTCCGAACGCCGGCGCCATGGCGCCCATCTGACGGAAGACCTTCTGTCCCAGGAGGTGTCGCTCCCGGGTGAAGCTCACGTCGGTCGCCATCACGAACCGGATGAGTCCCTCCTCGTTTCCGTCGACGGCGAGCTGCAGGCCCTTCTTCAGGAAGGGGTTGCGCACGTCGCGCTCCGCTCCTTCCAGTGAGAGAATGCCGTTGGCCCGTGCGAGCTTCGAGAGGTGGACCATCTGCCGGATGATCTCCTCCAGGTTCCACGTGTCGTCCCGGAAGGCTCTCACTGCCACCCGAATGGACCCCATGACGGTACGCAGGTCGAACATGATGAAGGCTGTGGCCGTCACCCCCCCGCCGACGAGGAGGAGCGCGTGAAGATTGAGGTAGGCGGGAAGCCCTCCCTGGGCCAGGACCACGGCGGCGATCATGGCGATCCCTGAAGCCAGCCCGATGATCGTCGCGACGTCCATCTCTCCTCCGCGGGCGCGTGTACCGGTTGCTGATCGGCGTCTGATCGCGCGACCTTGAGGCTCTTTCCGATTGCTCTCCGCATCCAACCGTGCTCTATTGAGGCCCCCGCTGATCCGCAATTCTTCCGCCTCCGGAGCCGATCATGTCTGAACCCTCGAGCCCGGCGGAGAAGGGCTCCCTCACCTTCTTCGCGGCGTGGCTCCTCCTGCACGAGAAGGCCGACGACTGGATCCGAGATGCCTTGCGTCGGGCCACTGAGACGCCAGAGGACCTTCGGAACGAGTACCATCGGTTCCTGCTCGCGGTCGAGCGCGAGAAGGAAACGCTGAAGCGGATCCTGTCGCAGGCTGCCGCCAACGAGGTGCGCCAGCTCGGCTTCGTCCATCGAGAGGAGCTAGGCGGCCTGGTCCAGGAGCTCGAGGACCTTCGCTCCCGCCTCTCGGGTTTGGAGGAGAAGCTGGAGAGGTCCCGATTGCGGGATGGAGGCGTTTAGACTCGTCTTGCGCCTCGGGCAGATCGCGGCGGTTCTGGGTCGAGCCCTGGCCTCCGCGCTCTGGTGGTCTGCCTGGGAGGGGTCCTGGGCTCCGGCCGGCGAGAGCCTCCGACGCGCGTTCGAGCGGCTCGGGCCGGCGTTCGTCAAGCTCGGACAGTTCCTCTCCGTCCGTCCCGACCTCGTCCCTCCCGGCGCGCTTGCAGAGTTGGAGAGGCTCCAAGATGCGACCGGGCCGCTACCGCTTCCGGAGGTGATGGCTCTCCTCGAGAGGGAACTCGATGCCCCCGTCGGTCGCCTCTTCGCCCATTTCGAGGCGGTGCCGACCGCCTCGGCCTCCGTGAGCCAGGTCCACCGGGCCGTGCTGCACGGGGGCGAAGCGGTTGCCGTGAAGATCCAGAAACCGGACGCGGAGCGCTCCATCCGGCGCGACCTCCGCCTCGTCGGAGTCCTCCTTCGGGCTACCGTCGGGTGGACCCCGCTCCGGCGCAGGGTGGACCTCGTCTCTCTCTGGGCGGAGGTGGTGGAGGCGTCGGAGGTCGAGCTCGACTTTCGCCGAGAGGCCGAGGCCGCGGAGGCGATGGCGAGGAGTTTCCGGGAGTGGCCGGGGATTCGGATCCCGCGCGTCCACTGGGCGTTCACGACCCGGCGGGTGCTGACGGCTGAGTTTATCGCCGGGACGAAGATCTCGGACGTCGCTCTGCGGAGGCGCGACGAGTACGCCGGCCTCGCGGAGCTGGGCGCCCGGGCCTTCTTGAAGCAGGTGTTGGTGGACGGCTTCTTCCACGCCGATCTCCATCCGGCGAACATCCTCGTGACGCCCGAGGGCGAGATCGCTTACCTGGACTTCGGAATCGTGGGGCGCCTCACCGACTCCGAGCGACGGGCGGCCGTAGGGGCTCTGGCCGGGCTCCTTTCCGGAGACGCTTCGCTGGCGGTGCGAAACCTCCAGGCCCTGGGGATCGCCATCCCCAGCGACCGGCGCTCCGCGTTCGGGAGCGATATCCTGGCGAGCGTCCAGCACGTGCTCACGTCGCGCCTCGCGGACGTTTCCGTCGTCGGCCTCGCGAAGGCACTCTTCGGTGCCGCTCGGCGTCACCGGGTCGCGTTTCCCCGCACGTGCGCGCTCCTCCTCAAAGGCCTCTTGACGATCGAGGGCACGGCCCGAGGTCTCCACCCGGACTTCCGCTTCGAACACGCCATCCGGAGTCACTTCCTGGCGGAACTCCGCGGTACCGTCTCGTTCACTGCACTCGTCGAGGCTTGCTGGCGGGGAGCCGCCCTGCTCGGGTTCGCAGCCCTTTGCGCGTCCGACGGCGAGTCGACAGGGAGGTCCGGATGAGGATCACGTACAGCCGCAAGGTCCGCTTCTCGGATATCGATTGCCAGGGCCACGTCTTTAACGCGAACTATTTCGTGTACGTGGACGATGCGCTGACGGACTACACGGATGCTGTGGGCCTCCGTTACGAGGAGCTCCGCCGGCGAGGCCACGACATGGTCCTGGCGCGCGCGGAGTGTGACTACCGCTCTTCGGGGCTGCTCGGCGAGACCCTCGTCACGGCCGTGAGCGTGGAGAAGCTCGGGAACACCTCGATCACCTTCTCCTTCCACATGACCGAGGAGGAGACGGGCCGCACGATCGCGCAGGGCCGGGAGATCTACGTGATCATCGATCTGAGCAACGGCCGGCCCACAGCCGTGCCGGATTACGTCCGCGCCGCCCTGGCCGAGGCGAGCGCTTCGCGCGTCTGACGTGCCCTGCGAGAGCGGCATGCAGTGTGCCGCCCTTGTCTCTCCCGAGCGGACACTTATCTTCACGGTGTCGAAGGTGCATGGTCAGAGGAGGGTGCGAAGATGGCAGAGAAGACGAGGGAGCGCTTTTGCGGCTACGTAGATACGTTCCGGCGTACTGCCGTGGCCACCGACTCGCCGGACGTGAGGGAGAAGCTCGACGAGCTCTGCGCCTGTCTCGAGGCAAAGGGCTGCGACACGTCGATCGCCGAGCGGTTGCTGCCGGTGATCGACGATTTGCAGATCCTATTGACGACGTGCGAGTTCGGAGCGCACAGGGAGAGCGCCTGTAGACCGTTCTTCGAACGGGTGGAAGAGGTGATGCAGTCCTGCCGCCTCGCCTGAGTTCGCTGCTGGGGTCGCAAAAAAGAGGCTCAAGTCGTGGGCGCGGCGGCCCGATGAGGAAGGGGTCGAAATTCTACAGCGCTGGGGAGGAAGTACATGCGAGGCGCCGTTTCCCCTTCCCTCCACGACTTCGATGAGCAGGACGAGTCACGCACGCTCTTTCAGTCTCTGACCGAGGCGATCCGCGCCTCGGCCGCGCGAGCGATGGAGAAGTCGATGGCCCTCGGCGGGCCCTCCGCGGGCGCGGAGGCGTGCGGGCGGGGGGCCCGTGCGCTCCCTTCCGCCGCGGAGATCATCTCGCTTCTCGAGGGCGAGGTCGACGCCATCGTCCAGACGTCCGGCCTGACGGGCTAGGCCCCTCGCCGGGCGAGTCGTCCGCTCGCTCCGCACTCCCCGCAAAAAAAGAGGCCGCCTGCACAAGGGCGGGCGGCCCGTCCAAAGAACCTTCGGCCTTAATGTCTAGGCGAGCCAGCTCACTGCGCTCCGAAAGAGCGCCAGAATGCTTCCCGGAAACGCGCCGAAGACGATAATGGCCAAGGTCAGGCCATAGCCGAGCGCGTGCCCGAGAGGCGAGAGGCGGATGTTTCCGGCGAGAGACTCTTCACCCTCGGCCGTGTACGCGGACCGTACCATCTTCAGGTAATAGAAGATCGAGATCGCCGTGTTCAGCGCCCCCACGATCACGAGTGCCAGGTGGCCTTGTTGGAGCGCGGCGGTGAGCACGAAGAACTTGCCTTGGAACCCCACTGTCGGAGGAATGCCGGCGAGGCCGAAGGCGCCGGCGGCGAGCGTGAGCGCGAGCAGCGGCGCGCGGGTATGAAGCCCGCGGAGACTCTCGAACGTCACGTTCTCCCCGGCCGGGGCGAGCGCGTAGATCACGTAGAAGAGGGCGATGTTCATCAGCAGATAGCCGCCCACGTAGTAGATCGCGCCCGCGTAACCGGGGACGTTGCCGGAGAGGATGCCGACCATCATGAAACCGGCGTGCGATATCGAGGAAAAGGCGATCAGCCGTTTCAGGTCGTTCTGAACGAGGGCCGCCAGATTCCCGTAGGTCATGGAGAGGGCGGCGAAGAGAACGAGCACGGCGGTGAATCCGCCTTGAGCGGTGTGACCGCCGAGGCCGGCGAGCCGGATGAGGACGGCCACCGCCCCGATCTTGG
>JACRCS010001009.1 GCA_016218905.1 Deltaproteobacteria bacterium | reverse complement strand
GTCTACGGCGCTCGGCGCAGGTGTGGCGGGCGAGATCTCGATGGACGATGGGACGGTCGCCCTCAGCACCGGCGACGTCCGCGGCGCCGTCCAGCAGGCCTATTCGGACGCTCACGGCATCTCGATGCCGCCGACGGCCGAGCGGACGAAGGCCACGGCGCAGATGCAGGCGCCGACGCCCATCCCCGCGGTCCCCTCCCCGGCGCCCGCCGCTCCAGCCCCCCCCGTCCGGCGTTCTGCGCGGCCGGCTGCCCCCCCCGGCTCGCCCGTCTTCCCCATCGTGATCGCGGCCGCCGGCCTTTTCGTCGTCGGCTTCGGCGGAACGCTCCTCTACAAGAGCGGCGTCGTTCCCTTCTTCAGAGGCCGCACCGCACCCACACCGGCTCCGCTCCCGACGACCGTGCCCACGGCCGTCCCCATCCTGCCGGTCCCGACGCCGGTGCAAGAGGCGACGGCCGTCCCGACGCCGGAAGCGCCGATCGCGACCCCAGTCCCCGAGCCGACGAAGCCCCTCGTCGTCAGGGTTCCCACGGCGAGGCCGACGACCCCGATTCGGATCGCGGACGCTCGGCCGCAGCCGACGACGTCCCCTTCCGGGGAGGTCCTCTGCGTCCAGTCGAGCCCGACGAGCTTCGCGCAGGGGAAGACGAAGGCCTTCGCCCCGGGGTTCGACGTCTCGGGCGGTCCGCAGGCACGGGCGGCCAAGCCCGACGCCGGGCTCTTTCAGATCGAGTTCGAGGTGACGCCTCGAAAGCCCGCGGCGGGGGAGACGGTCACGATCGCGGCCTATTTCGCCAACGACGCGGAACGCGACGTTTCCCTCGACGGCGTCGAAGAGACCGCCCCCAACAGCATCACGAGCTTCCGGCCGGTCACCTCCCCGCCCACGCCCGCCAAGGTCCGGGTCGGGAAGAAGGAGCCGCTCTGGGTGTTCCAGGGTCCGCTTCGCGTCCCGTACCTGAAGACGATCCGGGTGACGGACGCATCCGGGGATTCCTGGTCACGGACGCTCGAGATCTCTCCCTGCCCCTGACGAATCAGGCCCCATCGCGCCGTCGAGACGCGACGGCGGTATAGTCGTCGTCAAGAAGCAGAAGTCTCTCGTCCCGGAGGCGCCCGTCGGGTGACCGTCTTCATTCTGGTGTGAAGGGGCGCCCGCGGGACGGTCACCGCTCGCACCGAGGAGGACCGCTCGTGAAGAAGCTCGTTCCGCTCCCCGAGGTACCGCTTGGAATCCGGCAGGCGTGCGCGATCCTTCTCGCGTCGACGCTCGCGACCGGGGCCTTTGCTGCCCCCGCTCCCCAGGCCGAACCCGTCGTGAAGAAGGCCGCCGCAGGGGAAAGCCCCCGTCTCTCGATCGCGCACGACCCGCTCAAGTGCCTCTCCACGGAGGCGCGGCCGCTCGTGGACGCGCGTGTCCTCCCCGTCAAGGAGATGGACCAGGGCTTCGTCTACTTTCGTGCGGCCGGCACCGAGGACTTCTACTACGTTCTGATGAAGTCGCGGGCCGTCGAGGACTTCGTCGGCGAGCTGCCGCGGCCGATGCCCGGCATCCGCGGGATCGACTACTTCGTCCAGGCCCTCGACCGCGAGAGCCTCCCGAAGAAGACCCCGGAATACGCACCGCCCGTCACGGACCGCACCGTCTGCCGCGACGAGCGGACCGCGACTGCCGTCGTCTCGCCGTCGGCCCCGCGAGAGGGGTTGACCGTCGGGCTCACGAAGGCCGGTCAGAATCCGGTCCCGTCCGGGTTCAACAGGGAAGACATTGCGAAAGTCATTCTTGTCACGGGCGCTGTGGTCTCCCTCTCGACCGCGCTCTCGTCGGGGACCGGCGCGGCGGCGGGCGCCGCGGCGACGTCGGGAGGCCTCTCGACGGGGGCGATCGTCGGCATCGCGGCCGGCGCGGTGGCGGTCGGTGTCGGCGTCGCGGTGGCGGCAAACAACAACAATAGCAACGACAACCCCAACGGCAGTCCGACGATCGGCACGACCGGCGTTACGCCGCTCTACGGTTCCATCCCGCTTCAGGTGACGGCCACGGCCACGGCCTCGGACCCTGATGGCGACGCGCTGACCTTCACCTGGAACTTCGGTCCCGGGACGGCGACGGGGGCTACGGCCACGTACACCTACCAGAGCGCCGGGACTTTCACCGTCTCGCTGTCGGTCTCCGACGCGAGGGGGGGGACGGCGACGAACGCGAACGTGGGGAGCGTCAAGGTCGACCCGCAGGGGACTCCGCAGTACCTCACCGGCCTCGCAAGCTGGTCGGGAGACGCGGACCTCGACGTGAGGATCGCGGGACCCGGAGGAATCGACGTCGCGACGCAGGCGGGCGGGCGAAAGGTTCCCGCGGGCTGCACCGCCGGGAACCGGACGGAGAACGTCATCTACGAGGGAAACCGCCTTCCTTCCGGCACCTACACCCTCTTCGTGAAGCACGCGGCCACCTGCACCGGGAGCCCCGCCACGGCCCGTTTCAGCTACTCGGTCCAGGCCACGTCCGGCAGCAAGTGCGCCGGCCTCCTCGACGTCGCCCCGGGAGCCGAGGTCCAGGCCTGTACCTTCACCTTCCCGTAAGGCCGCGTTCGCGGCAGGCCCGGACGAACGGCCCGCGGGAGGCGGGGTACCATCAACGCATGGTTCCGTCTCCCGCGAATCTCCTCGTCATCGGTGACGAGCTCGCCCTCTCCTGGAAGGACGGTTCCGAGAGCTACCTGAAGCTCCGGGACGTTCGCCGCCTCTGTCCCTGTGCCAGCTGCGCGGGCGAACGCGACCTCTTCGGGCGCCTCGCGAGACCCCCGCAGAAGCCCTACACCCCCGCTTCGTTCGAGGTCGCCGCGACGACGCCGATCGGTGGCTACGCGGTCCAGATCCACTGGCGAGACGGCCACAACGACGGCCTCTACCCCTGGGAGAGGCTCAAGGAGTGGGCCGACAACCCGCCGGAGCTGCCGCCCCTCGAGGTCAAGACCCTCCTTCCGACTCTCTGACCGGGGGAGAAGCCGGAAAGCCGAGGCCGAGAGTCCGGCTTGCCGGAAGACCGGAAAGCCGAGAGACCGGAAGACCGGAAGACCGGAAGACCGGAAGACGTCCAGCCTCACCATCTCGTCGATTCCGGGGGGGCCGCGTGCGGTGTGGTTCGTCTTACGGCCGCCTGTTGCGCGCGGCCGACCCGCTAGCGAATTCGCTGCGGCCGGGCGGGGGGCCCGCGCGAACTCCTCGCTTCGCTCGTCAAACAGCGCGCGGACCTGATCCCCGCCCGGTCCTCGCGAATTCGAGCGGGTCCCCGGTCCGTGCTCAGGGGCGGCTCGTGAGACAAACCACCCCACCCGCGGCCGGCGAGCTTCAGGCATCAGCAGGGAGCCGCCCCGGAATGCCTTAGCGCCTGGGGCTCTTCATCGAGTGCCTGTGCGGAGCGTCCTCTTACAGTAGAAAATCAAGACCTGACCCCATTGGTTTGAAAATTAAGACCTGACCCCGTTGGTTTCCCTCTCTTGGTTTCTCGTTGGCATTGACGGGGGGTCTGAGCGGGCGGGAAGGGTGTTCCACGAGCGGCGCCCGAGCACGAGCGGGGCCCCGCACGGCTCCGCGAGCAGGCCGCCGGATCAGGCGAGCGCACGTGTTCGACGAGCGGTGCGAGGAGTTTGCGCTC
>JACRCS010001039.1 GCA_016218905.1 Deltaproteobacteria bacterium | reverse complement strand
TCCTCGGGCGGTCCACTCGGCCGCCGGGAACCCGATCTTCCATTCGAGAGAGGAGAGCAGGCATGAGATTCCGGTTCGCGAAGGGGATACCGCGCGCTGTCGCGGCGGCAGTGCTGGTGGGGCTCGTCGGCCTGTCCGTACGGCCTTCGGCTGCGGAGGAGAAGGTCCTCAAGATGATCCCGGGCGGGGATCTGAAGATCCTGGACCCGATCCAGAACGCCTCCTACATCACCCGCAACCACGGCTACATGATCTACGACACGCTCTTCGCCCTGGATTCCAAGAACAAGATCAAGCCGCAGATGGTTGAGAAGTTCACCGTCTCCAAGGACAAGAAGACCTACACCTTCACGCTGCGGCCCGGCCTCAAGTGGCACGACGGCGCGCCGGTCACGGCTGCGGACTGCGCCGCCTCCGTCAAGCGGTGGGGCGCGAAGGACGTCTCCGGCAGGCTCCTGATGGCGGCCACCGACTCGGTGGCGGTGGTGAACGACAAGACCTTCACGCTGACGCTCAAGGAGCCCTACGGCCTCGTGCTCGAGTCCCTGGGCAAGCCGTCCTCGAACGTGCCCTTCATGATGCCGGAACGGGTGGCGAAGACCGATCCCAACCAGCAGATCACGGACTACACGGGCTCCGGACCCTTCATCTTCAAGAAGGACGAGTGGGTTCCCGGGAGCAAGGTGGTCTACGTGAAGAATCCGAGCTACGTACCGCGAAAGGAGCCGGCGGACGGTCTCGCGGGCGGCAAGGTCGTCAAGGTCGACCGCGTCGAGTGGACCTACATCCCGGACCAGAACACCGCGCTGGCGGCCTTCACCAACGGCGAGGCGGACATCTTCGAGCTGCCCCAGGCCGACTTCCTGGGGACCCTGGAAAAGACCAAAGGCGTCGCCCTGGCGAAGGACGCCCTCGGCAACCAGGGATGGCTGCGGCCCAACCATCTCCATCCGCCCTTCAACAACCCCAAGGCCCGGCAGGCCCTCCTCTACGTGGTCAACCAGGACGAGTACCTGGCCGCCGCGGGGTTCCCCGAGAAGTACCGGCTGAAGGCGTGCGGCGCGTATTTCATGTGCGGCGGCCCCAACGCGACCGAGGCCGGCGCCGAGCCCGTCAAGCGCGGCCAGAACCTCGTCAAGGCGAAGCAACTCCTAAAGGAAGCCGGTTACAAGGGCGAGAAGGTCATCGTGCTCACGCCTAGCGAGCCGCCCCTCCAGGCCGCCGCGGCGCAGGTCACCGTGCAGAACCTCAAGAAGATCGGCCTCAACGTGGAGGCCCAGGCCATGGACTGGAGCACGCTCCTCGCGCGCCGGGCCAAGAAGGACCCGCCGGACAAGGGCGGCTGGAGCATCTTCCACACCTATTCGGTGGGCTTCGACGTCGCCTCTCCCGTGACGAACGCCTACCTTCAGGGCGCCTGCGAAGAAGGTCCCGCGGGCTGGTCCTGCGACCCGGAGATGGAGAAGCTCCGCATGGCGTGGGCCAAGGAGAGCGATCCCGCCAAGCGGAAGAAGCTCACCGACACCATCCAGAAGCGCGCCTACGAGATGGTCCCCTACGTCAACTTCGGCCAGTTCTTCCAGCCGATGGCCTACCGGACGAATCTGAAGGGGCTCATCAACATCGGCGTCCCGGTGTTGTGGAACGTCGAGAAGTAGCGCTCCGGGGTCCCCGGCAGAGCGCCCGGGGACCCTCCGTTCCCAAGCCGGTCGGTCGACGCGTCTCCCAGTCAGGATAGCCCGTGGTCTACGTCCTCAAGCGTATCCTCGCGGTCATTCCCGTGTTGGCCGTGGTGGCGGTCATCGTCTTCCTGCTGCTCCACCTGAGCCCGGGGGACCCCGCGCTCCTCATCGCAGGCGACACCGCCACCCCGGCCGACGTGGAGCGCATCCGCGCGCAGCTCGGGCTGGACCGTCCGCTCCTGGCCCAGTTCGGAGCCTGGCTCTTCCGGGTGGTGCGCGGCGACCTCGGCAACTCGGTCTTCACCGGCCTGCCCGTGACGACCATGATCGCCCAGCGGCTGGAGCCCACGCTCTGGCTCACGCTCTTCACCATCGGCTTTGCGGTCATCTTCGCCGTTCCGATGGGCGTCGTCGCCGCCTGGCGCGCCGGCACGTGGATCGATCGCGCCCTGACGGCGCTCTCGGTGCTCTCGTTCTCGGTACCCGTCTTCCTCATCGGATACGCGCTGATCTACGCGTTCTCGTTGAAGCTCGGAAAGCTCCCGGTCCAGGGCTTCGAGCCGCTGTCGGCGGGGTTCGTCCCCTTTGCCTCGCACCTCCTCCTGCCGACGATCACCGGCGGGCTCGTCTACATGGCGCTGATCGCCCGAATGACCCGAGCCACGCTCCTCGACGTCCTCAGCCAGGACTACATCCGCACCGCGCGCGCCAAAGGGGTGATGGACCTTCGGCTCCTCGTCCGCCACGCCTTGCGAAACGCGTCGGTACCGATCGTCACCACGATCGGCCTGGGAATCGCGCTCCTGCTGGGCGGAGTCATCGTGACGGAGAGCGTCTTCGCCATCCCCGGGATCGGCCGGCTCACCGTCGACTCCGTGCTCCGGCGGGACTACCCGGTCATCCAGGGGCTCGTCCTCCTGACGTCCACGCTCTACGTGCTGATCAACCTGGCCATCGACCTGCTCTACACGGTGCTGGACCCGAGGATCCGATACTGATGACCCGCCTCGTCGTCCCATTACGAGCTCTTCGCTCCCCTGTGAGAGCGGCCTCCAGGCCGCGATCTCTTCGTCCGATCGGCGTCCGGCCGAACTCGTGGTCCGGAGACCGGCCCGCCATGGAACCGTCATGTCCTTGACCCTCGAACAACTGGAAGCCCGTCTCGTCTACGCGAGGAAGAGGCCCTGGCTCGGGTTCGCGCTCCGACACCCGTTGCTGGTCGTGGGCGGGATCGTGCTCGTCCTGGTCGCAGCGGTCGCCCTCCTGGCTCCGTGGCTCGCGACGCACGACCCCACGGAGATGAACGTCCTGCAGCGGCTCAAGCCGCCCTCCGCAGAGCACTTTTTCGGGACGGACGCCCTGGGGCGCGACATCTTCTCCCGGACGCTCTGGGGCGGAAGGATCTCCCTCATCGTGGGAGTCTCGGTGGCCACCGTGGCGACGGTCCTCGGGATCGTCATCGGCGCGGTCGCGGGGTTCAACCGCGCCGCCGACGCGGTCGTCATGAGGGTGATGGACGGGATGATGGCCATTCCCGGCATCCTCCTGGCCATCGCGCTGATGACGCTCCTCCGGGCAAGCGTTCAGACCGTCGTGATCGCGATCGCGATTCCCGAGATTCCGCGGGTCGTGCGGCTGGTCCGCTCGCTCGTGCTGACGATCCGCGAGCAGCCTTACGTTCAGGCCGCGCAGGCCGTGGGAACGCGGTTCCACTGGATCCTGCTGCGCCACGTGCTGCCGAACACGGTGACGCCGCTGATCGTCCAGGCCACCTTCATCTGCGCCTCGGCGGTCATCTTCGAGGCGTACCTGAGTTTCCTCGGCGCCGGCACGCCGCCGGAGATACCGAGCTGGGGCAACATGATGGCCGAAGGGC
>JACRCS010001038.1 GCA_016218905.1 Deltaproteobacteria bacterium | reverse complement strand
GGGTGCTGGTCTTCTCCTGGGGATCGCCCACGAGTGGCATTCCCCTCGCGTGGGCGGCCTCGGCGCAGCGGCCCGGGGTCAGCCTCTTGCCGGATTTCTCGGACTCTGCGGCCCGCGACATCGCGAATCAGGTGCGTTCGGTCAAGCAGCCAGGCGACGTGGTCGTCCTCTCCGTCCACTGGGGAGGCAACTGGGGATACGGGATCTCTTCCGAGGAGAGGAGGTTCGCGCGAAGGCTCTTGGCCAAGACGGGGGTGGACGTGGTCCACGGCCATTCGTCCCACCACCCCAAGGCAATCGAGGTATACCGGGGCAAGCTCATCCTGTATGGCTGTGGCGATTTCATCAACGACTACGAAGGAATCGACGGCTACGAGGCGTTCCGGGGCGACCTGGGTCTCATGTACTTCGCCGAGGTAGACGCCGGCTCGGGCCGGCTCGCCTCGCTCCGCATGCGCGCGACCCAATTGCGGCGATTCCAGGTCGCGCGTGCGAGCCCGGAGGATGCGACGTGGCTCGCGGAGGTCCTCAGCCGGGAGGGGAAGGCATTCCATACGACCGTGCGGCTGGCAGAGGGGGGGGAACTGGCTCTCGACTGGGGAAGGGCCTAAGAATGCGGCGCCAGGGTGAAGTCACCCAGCCGCGCTCGAGACGTGGAAATCGGCTCGAGCAGGAGCAACCTCGCAGGATGGGCGCCACCAACGGGGGCGGATTCCTCCGCTTCTGCCGGGTAGATGTTCAAGATTCCTTGTTCTGGAAGCCTCGAAAGCAAGCCGATGCGCTCCTTGGCGCACTGACGCAAGAACAAATCCGGTGCGGGAGGAGACTCAGAACCGGCAGTTCCTCTCGACAGTCTCACGCCGTTAGCGGGCAACTGCCGCCTTCTTGTCTGCATTCAGTACAAAGTTCACGTTGTTCACCCTTGGGAAGCTGGCTGCGGACTTCATCGCGAGCTTTGTAGCTGAGCGAAGACAGGATCTTCTGCACCTCACCTTCGCATTCCCGACATCGCAAGCCTTCCTGCTTCACGCCGCTGGAGGACGTAGCGGTCCAGACCCGCTTCGATATCGCCCTCCTGACGAGGCGTCTGGACGCCGCCACGGCCTGGCTCAAGGAGCAGCCGGAGACCCAGGGGGCCTCGATCGGCTACTTCGGTGCAAGCACCGGAGCGGCGGCCGCCCTGAGGGCGGGCAGTGAACAGGGGGCAGCCATCTCCGCCAGAGTGTCCCGAGGCGGTCGGCCGGACCTTGCCGAGGACGCCCTCGGACGCGTCCTGGCGCCTACCCTGCTCATCGTCGGTGAGTTCGACGACGTGGTGGTCCGCCTGAACCGGCAGGCCCTCGCGCAATTCCATGCTGCCAAGGAGATGAAGATCGTCCCCCGGGCTACCCATCTCTTCGAGCAGCAGGGGGGGCGCAGGAGGAGGCGTCGCGGCTGGCGCTCGCTTGGTTTCGGCGATACTGCGCGGGACGTGACGCCCTGGCCGCCTGAAGATCTTCGAGAGGTGCCATCGGGGGGCGGAAGCCTCGGGGAAGGCCGCGCCCAGCGCCGGCCAATCGGTCCCAGGGGGGACCTTGACGCGGCTTCGGGTGCCCGTAAGCTCACGCTCCCATGGCTGACACGTCGTTCCACCCGAGCCCGTTCCTGCGAATCGACCCCGACGGCACGGTCACCGTGATCGTGCCCAGGTCGGAGATGGGCCAGGGTGTCCTGACCGCGCTCCCGATGCTCGTGGCCGAGGAACTCGAGGCGGACTGGTCCCGCGTGCGAGTGGAGCAGGCCCCGGCGGGCCCCGAATTCGAGAACCCCCTGCTCGGCAGGCAGGCGACGGGTGGGCAGCACGAGCGTGAGGGCAGCGTGGGAGCCCTTCCGCAAGGCCGGAGCCCAGGCGCGGGAGGCACTTGTGGCCGCGGCTGCCGGGCGTTGGGGCGTCGGGCCCGGGGAGTGCGAGGCTCGGGACGGTAAGGTCCGCCACCCGGCGACCGGAAGGCGGCTCGGCTTCGGCGCCCTGGTCGCCGAGGCCTCGGGGATCCCGCTGCAGAAGAATCCACGGCTGAAGGATCCCGCCGAGTTCCGGCTCATCGGCTCGGTCGCCCCGGGGACCGCCACCGTTGCCACGTTGGACGGCAGCGCGGTCTTCGGGCTGGACGTGCGGGTGCCCGGAATGCTCTTCGCCGTCGTCGCCCGCTGCCCGACCTTCGGCGGCAGGGTCGCGCGCTTCGACGACGCGCCCGCCAGGGCTATTCCGGGCGTCCGGCACGTCGTCCCCATCGCGACCGGTATCGCGGTGGTCGCGGACTCCTTCCGGGCGGCCCAGGCCGGCCGAAAAGCCCTGAAGATCGATCTCGATCGGGGTGAGAACGCCGGGCGCGGGAGCGAGGAGATCGAAGGGCTTCTCCGGGAAGCCCTTCAGGAACCCGGCGACGTCGCTCGATCCGAGGGCGACGTCCCGGCTTCCCTGGCCCGCTGCCAGCGGCAGGTCGAGGCCGTCTACGAAGCGCCCTTTCTCGCCCATGCGACCATGGAGCCGATGAATTGCACGGCCCACGTGCTCCCGAACCGCTGCCTCCTCTGGGCTCCCACGCAGGATCAGACCTCGGCCCAGCAGACGGCGAGCCGGATTGCCGGTCTTCCCCCGGAGGCCGTGGAGGTCCACACGACCCGTCTCGGCGGCGGCTTCGGGAGGCGCCTGGAGCAGGACTTCGTGGCGGAGGCGGTGGAGATCTCCATGGCCGTCGGCGCACCGGTCCAGGTCGTCTGGACCCGCGAGGACGACCTGCGTCACGACGTCTATCGGCCGGCCACCGCGCACCGGGTGGCAGCGGGAATCGGTCCCGACGGCATGCCTGCCGCCTGGTTTCATCGCATCGCGGGGCCTTCGATCCTCGCTCGCCTGCGCCCCGAAGCCGTGCGAGGGCGAATCGACCCCTCATCGGTCGAAGGCGCGCAGGAGTTCCCCTATGACATCCCGAACCTCCGGGTCGAATACGCTCAGAGGGAGGTCGGCGTGCCCGTGGGCTTTTGGCGCTCGGTGGGCCACTCCCAAAACGCCTTCGTGGTCGAGTGCTTCCTGGACGAGGTGGCCGAGGCCTGCGGGAGAGACCCGTTCGAGCTTCGCCGGAGGCTTCTCGCCAAACACGACCGCCTCCGCGCCGTCTTGGAACTCGCGGCCGATAAGGCAGGCTGGGGCGGGCCGCTTTCCCCCGGCGTGGGCCGGGGCATCGCCGTCCACGCCTCCTTCGGAAGCTACGTGGCGCAGGTGGTCGAGGTTTTGGCGCCGGCGGATGGCCGCGTCCGGGTTCACCGGGTGGTCTGCGCCGTGGACTGCGGGCGGGTCGTCCACCCCGGGATCGTCGAGGCCCAGATGGAGGGGGGTATCCTCTTCGGGCTCTCGGCTGCGCTTCGGGGCAGGATTACCATCCAAGACGGCGCGGTTCGGCAGCGCAACTTCCGCGACTACCCACTCCTCCGGATCGGCGAGACCCCGAAGATCGAGGTCCACAGGATGCCGAGCTCCGAAGCGCCGGGCGGAGTCGGAGAGCCTGGAGTCCCCCCGCTCGCGCCCGCTGTGGTAAACGCCTACTTTGCCGCCACCGGGAAGCGGATCCGGAGTCTTCCCCTCGAGGCGACGAGGAGCTGATTATGCCCGTTCCCCAGGAGATGCGGAGAATCTCCGACACGGTCTGGGAGCTTCCCACCTCTTACAGACAGGGCATGCGGGTGCCGGCGAAGATCTATGCCACCGCGAGCCTCCTCGCCGACATGGACGAGGGGGTCTTCGACCAGATCACCAACGTGGCGACCCTCCCCGGAATCCTCCGGTTCGCCCACTGCGTGCCCGACGGCCACTGGGCCTATGGCTTCCCCATAGGGGGCGTGGCCGCCATGGATCCCGACAGGGGTGTGATCTCCCCGGGAGGCATTGGCTTCGACGTGAACTGCGGGATGTGGCTCGTGCTCACGAGCCTCACCCAGGAGGAGGTGGAGCCACATGGTGAGGAAGGCCATGCCCTACCGGTACCTGGAGGACATCGCCATCGCCGACGCAGCCTTCGAGGCGTGGGGCGCGACCTTGGAGGAGCTCTTCGCGGCGGCTGCCGACGCGACCCTGAACGTCATGGTGGAGGACTTGGAGTCAGTTGTGCCCCAGGAGGAGAGGCAGCTGCGTCTGGAGGCCGATGCCATTGACCTGCTCCTCTTCGAACTCCTGCAGGAAATCATCTTCTACAAGGACGCGCAGTGCCTGCTCCTGCGAGTGGCGGATCTTCGTATCGTGGAAACCGACGGGCGATTCTCCTTGAGCGGCATAGCCCGAGGCGAGGCGATCGATCCGAGCCGGCACGAACTCCTGGTGGACGTGAAAGCCGTGACCCTCCATCGCTTCCGGGTGGAGAAGGCCCCCGAGGGATGGGAGACGACGGTGATTCTGGATACCTAGGAAACGTCGCGCGGTGCTCTCGGGCGAAGTGGTGGGCCTTCGCCTTCGAGGCTCTGCGTCAGGCGCTCCCCGGCGGTGGGCCGCGGACGCGTGGGCGGTCGGTGGCCGTCCGAACAGAGAATCCCGCTGTCCGAGCCACGGCTGGACCCTCGGCGTGGAGCCGGCGCCGGCGCCCGCCACCCCGTTCCCTGAGGATGCCTCCTCCTGCGGCCAAGCCGATGCCGCTCCTTCGAAAACGTCGGAAAAACAGGGCCTCTCCTCCGTCTTATCCTGAGGCGTCGAGTTGCTGAGGCCGTTGATGTCCGCTTCGGTCGTCATTACGTTCTTTGTGTTCGATTGTGCCCCGGAACGTCGGGATGCAAAGGTGGCGGAAGGGAAGAGTGGAGAACTCAGGGGCGGGTCGGAGGAACATGCGATGGCCAAACTGATGAGAGGTCTTCTTCCAAAAGCAATCGGTGGAGTGGGGTTTGCGCTGACTGCTCCCCTCCTGGTTCCCGCTGTCCGGCAACGGGTGGCGCGGGAGCTCTCTTCAGCGATGACGAACCTGAGAGCCATCAGAGCTATGAGGGCGAGGACCGTGCCCGACGACAGCCTGGAATGCGGTCCGATGAATGAGTGCGGTGCGGACACGGAATGACGACCCCCCGATGGGGTAGTGCAATCATCTGGGGAGATGCCTTCGCATCGTCGCGGAGGAGAACGCGATGAGGAACGCGCCGTACGGGAACCGAACCGAGGCCGGGCAGCTGTTGGCGGGGGCGTTACGGCGCTTTGACGGCCGATCCGACGTGCTCGTGCTTGCCCTGCCAGGGGTGGTGTGCCCGTGGCGTATGAGGTGGCGAAGGAACTCGAGGCCCCTCTGGATCTGGTGCTCGTGCGGAAGCTCGGAGTGCCTGGCCAGGAGGAGCTGGCGATGGGAGCCATTGCCACCGGAGGCGCACAGGTCCTGAACCGGGATGTGGTGCAGATGCTGAGGATTCCGAGGAAACCGAGCGCCGCGTGGTGCAGAGTGAGGAAGCGGAGATCGTGCGCAGGACGCGGGCCTACCGTGGGGGGCGGCCGGCTCCGGATGTGGCGAGGCGATGCGTGATCCTGGTCGACGACGGACTGGCGACGGGCGCCACGATGCGCGCCGCGGTGGCCGCCACGCGCCAGCTCGGGGCAAGCCGCATCGTCGTCGCGGTGCCCGTGGCGCCGCAGGACACGATCGCGCAGATCCGGAGCGAGGCGGACGAGGTCGTCTGTCTGGCCACGCCGGAGCCCTTCCGGGCCGTCGGGGCGTGGTATCGTGACTTTTCCCAGACGACGGACGAAGACGTGCAGCTCTTGCTTCGGCGCGCGTGGGAGGAGGAGGCGAGACGCAGCAAGAGCGCAGAGGGGGAAGATATCGCCTTCGCTGGCGGCAAGTCCGGGGTTCGCGTCGACGCACAACATCCCCCATGAACGACATAAGTACCGCGGTCGTAGAGACGGTCTCGGAACCCGGCTCCTCATTTGCTTCGATCCGCATCGATGAGTCGAGGGGCAACGTCATCCAGCACATGACCGGGCACACGAGTGCTTGTCGCTCGGAGGTGGCCGACCGGCGGAGGTCCTGATGGTCGAACCGTTCGGTTTCTCCCAACTCAGGAAACGTGACGGAAGGCTGGTCCCCTTCGAGCAGGGCCGGATCGAGCGAGCGATTCGCCTCGCGATGGAGGCAAGCACAGAAGGCGATGCGAATTCGGATCCGCAGCGGATGAGCGCTGCGGTCATCGCGGAGCTCGAACGCCGACTGCCCGCCGGGCACCTGCCTTCCGTCGAGGAAATCCAGGACTTCGTGGAAGAGGCGCTGATTCTCCACGATTTTCCGAAGACGGCAAAGGCCTACATCTTGTACCGGCACGAACGGGCGCGTTTCCGTCAAAAGGCAAAGGCGGTCCCCGAACGCGTGCGTGCGCTCGCGGCGGAGAGCAAGAAGTACTTCTCCACTCCCCTTTCGGAGTTCATCTACTACCGAACCTACTCGCGCTGGATCGATGAGGAGGGCCGGCGGGAGACGTGGGTGGAAACCGTCGATCGTTACGTCGACTTCATGCGGGAGCGTCTGGCCGACCGCCTCTCCCGAGAGGAGTATGAGGAGGTGAGGCAGGCGATCCTGCGCCAGCGGGTGATGCCGTCCATGCGGCTGCTCTGGTCGGCAGGGGAGGCGGCCAGGACGAACAATGCTGCGGCGTATAACTGCGCGTTCATCGCACCGACCCGCGTCGAGGACTTCGCCGAGATCATCTTTCTCCTCATGAGCGGCGTAGGCGTCGGCTTCTCCGTCGAAGCCCAGAACGTCCAACTGCTGCCCATCGTGGAGCGCCAAGCCGGTGAGGTCCTTCCGACCCACGTCGTGGCGGACAGCAAGGATGGGTGGGGAGACGCCGTGACCGCCGGCCTTCGCGCCTGGTATGGGGGCAAAGACATCGGCTTCGACTTCTCTCTGCTGAGACCGGCGGGCGCGCGGCTTCGCACCATGGGCGGGCGCAGTTCCGGGCCCAAGCCGCTGCAGAGCCTTCTCTCTTTCGCTCGCACGAAGATCCTTGGGGCCCAAGGCCGGCGGTTGCGCAGCCTGGAAGTTCACGACATCATCTGCACGATCGGAGAGGTCGTGGAGATGGGTGGAGTGCGTCGGGCCGCCCTGATCTCCCTGTCCGACGTCGACGACGAAGACATGCGCAAGGCCAAGGCGGGTCACTTCTACCTTGCCGAGCCCCAGCGCGCGGTCGCCAACAACTCTGCCGTATACAACCACAAGCCGCTCGCGGCGGACTTCCTGGAGGAATGGCTTGCGCTGGCGCGCAGCGGGACGGGGGAGCGGGGGCTCTGGAACCGAGGGGCCCTTCCGACTCAGGTTCCGCCACGTCGCTGGAAGAACTTTGCGGTGCACTGGCCGAGGAGCGGCACCAATCCCTGCGGCGAGATCGTGCTCCGATCCAAGCAGTTCTGCAATCTGGCGGAGGTCGTCGCCCGGGCCGAGGACAACGAGGAGATCCTTCGAGAGAAGATGAAGATCGCGGCCTTGCTGGGCAGCTATCAGTCGATGCTGACCGACTTCCCGTATCTGTCGCCCGAGTGGCAGGCAAACTGCGAGGAGGAGCGGCTCTTGGGCGTTTCCATCACGGGTCAGTGGGACTGCTCGGTCGTCCGAAATGTCGCGGTGCTCGCAAGACTCAAGGAAACCGCCGTGGAGGCGAATCGCGCCTACTCCGAGCGCTTCGGCATCCATCCATCGGCAGCGGTCACCTGCGTGAAGCCGTCAGGCACCGTCTCCCAACTCGTCGACTCCGCGTCGGGCATGCACCCTCGCTTCGCCCGGTACTACCTGAGAAGGATCCGCATCTCGGCGACGGATCCACTGTTGGCGCTCCTCAGAGAACAGAAGTTTCCGGTTGTTCCGGAAGCGGGGCAAACGGAGACCTCGGCCGCAACCTTCGTCCTCGAATTCCCCGTGCGGGCCCCGGTGGGAAGCGTCACGAGAGGCGATCTCACTGCCTTGGACCAACTGGAGTACTGGAGCATGGTCCGGCTAAACTACACAGAGCACAATCCCTCGGTCACCATCTCCGTGGGACCCGATGAGTGGATCGAGACCACGAACTGGATCTACAACCACTGGGACTTGCTCGGCGGCCTCTCCTTTCTCCCCACGGCGAAGACCGTCTATCACCTCCCTCCCTACGAGGCGATCTCCGAAGAGGAGTATCTGAGGCAGACCGAGAGGCTCCCGGAGTCGGACTTCTCCAGGATCGTCCTCTACGAGACCGAGGACTCGACGCAAGGCGCAAGGGAACAGGCCTGCGCCGGCGGATCCTGCGAGCTCGACCCGGAAGAGGGTCAGAAGGCCGACGCTATCCCTCAGGGCTGGAGCCGATAGCCGTCCCATGCTCAGCCACCAAAACTGGGGGCTGGTCCCACATCGAAGTGCGTTGCTCAGGGCGTCCCCTTCTCGATTCGATCGGACCCGCAGTCGCCATCCAGGGTCCGGGGGTCAGGTTGCCCCCCCGCCGTCGGCGAGTATGCTCTTCGCCCCAGACGGCACCCTTCGTTGGAAGGAGGAGCGGAGTGAACTGGCGAGACTACTTCACCAGGACCGGGGTACGGGCATGCTGGCCATTTCAATTCGAGCTGGCGATACGAACATCGCCGTCTTCTCGAAGCCGCAGGTGATGAAGGACGGGACGTCGGCATTCGCCATGGCTGACCGGTTGACCCACGCGAACCTCCAGGAAAACCCGAAGGCCGCCTTTGCCTTTCAGGAGGGGAGGTACAAAGAAGTGCGCATCTACCTTGAGAAGGTGAGGGAGGAGACTGCCGCTCCAGTGAGGGACGGGATCCGCGGCCGGGCGCAGAAGACCGCAGGCTGCGGCAAGGGCGAAGAGATCCAGCACCTCGTCCTGCTCCGCGTCCTCCAGCACCCGCCGGTCGTCGGATGCTGGGATGCGTCCGGGGAGGAGGAGTTCCTGGGTGAGGCATAGGACGGCAGAGCACAGGGACCAGGAGACCAGGAGGTCGCGGGGATGGCCATTTACGAATTTGAGGGGAAGCGGCCGACGATCGGCAATACCTCTTTCGTGCCGGAGTCTGCCGACATCGTGGGCGACGTCACGATCGGCGAGGCCTGCTTCATCGGCATGGGGGTCCGGATCCGGGGAGATTACGGGACCATCGTCATCGGCGACCGCTCGTCGGTGCAGGAGAACGCGGTTATCCACGCCCGCGACGGCGGCCGGACCGTGGTGGGCTCCTACGTCCAACTCGGCCACGGCTCGATCCTCCACAACTGCACCGTGAAGGACCACGCGGTCGTCGGCATCGGAGCCATCCTCGGCGACTACTCCGTCGTCGGCGACTGGGCAATCATCGGAGAGGGCGCCCTGGTGCGCGGGTACATCCCGGACGGGGCCATCGCCGTGGGTATCCCCGCGAAGGTCATCGGGCAGGTCACCGACCGGCACAAAGAGGAGTGGCAGTTTTACAAGGACCTCTATGCGGACCTGGCGTCTCGCCGCTACCCTGCCGGTCTTCGGCGAATAGGCTGATCCGCCAATGGGTGAGCCTCCAATTCATGAGAAGCCGTCTTCCCACAGACCCGCAGACAGGCTGTTCCTGCAGGACAGACTGAGTTTCTCTCCGGTGGATATCAATCACATGGTAGTACCCGAGACATCGCATCGATCATTGCATTTTCCTTTTCCTGTAGCTACGTCCGGTTGGATGTAGAGCTTCGAGCGCGTTCCGGTAACGTGATCAGAAATTGGAGTGCTCCGTGGCCGCCTGGAACAACAGGGCGGGTCCTTCGAGGTCTGGTGCGTTCCTGCCCATGAGAATCAGAGTCTCGCACCCAGGGCGATGAAGGACCGGTTGCGAGGACTCTTCTCTTCCGCCGGCGAATGCCGGCGCTGGCCTTGAGGAAGCGACGGTCACACGAAACATACCTCTCGCAGCGCACGGACGTCAGCTATCGCCTTGTTCACCTCGTGATAAAGTGCCTCACACTCCTCCTCGAAACCGCGCGGCTTACCGCAATACCCACTCCGGGCTCCGATCGCCTGAACCTTTTCCAACAGAGAGTCCAAGTTGCGTCCGCAGCCATTTTCTCAACGATGACTCCCGGCCCAACGGTTCGAGTTCCACCGCCAGTGAGTTGAACTTCTCTCGAAACACACCGTCGGTCGCCTCGCCGGCGATCTTCCGAAACTCTCGATAAAAGTCACCGGCATCCCAGTTCTCTGTCCGTTTCGGCACCATGAGGCTCTCCCTTCTCCCCTCGGCTACGCCGCTCCGCGGAGGCTCCGCGGGACGCAGCCAAATGATAAGGTTCCCGCGGCAACCTGTCACCCTGCGCTCCCCTGACAGCAAACAGCGATGGCCGGGGCGCCGCGCAAAGCGAGCCGGGGCAACGCCCTCTTCCGCGGCGTTGATCGCCGGAAAGTCCGGCGATCGCCTTGCGCGCGTGCTCGGCCTTCCGGCAGGCATTCGTGGAACGCACGCGGCCTTGTCTCTCCTGTCGTGCAAAAGCCGTCGTCTCTCTCCACTTCACGTTCTCGACCTGCGGCGGCCGCCCAGCTTCTTCGTCGCGAACGCCTGTCCTGGAACCTGGGAACCCTGCTCGGCGCCTGCTTTGTCCGAGGTCGCTCTGCCCGACCTTGGACCGTGTGACTGCGAGCGAGCGACTCGCCGTGCCCCACTTCGATTGCCTGGTTTGACGTCCACCCTCCGCGCGCTATACGTCCGTTCGTCAGGAAAGCCGGCGAGGGGAACCTCAAATTCGAGGATTGCCGTCGG
>JACRCS010001026.1 GCA_016218905.1 Deltaproteobacteria bacterium | reverse complement strand
TCCGGGCCTGCCACGGCGGTATCCAGGAGCAGATATCGATCGGCGGCACGCGGGGCTTCCGGGTCGTCGGGAACCGGGTCCACGACGCGGGCGGCACGGCGATCGGCGGTGAGGGGATCTGCCTGAAGGACGGATCGAGCGACGGCGTCGCCCGCGGCAACACCGTCTGGAACGTCCCCGAGAAAGTCGGGATCTACGTCGACGCCTGGGATAAGCACACCCATGACATCGAGGTCGACGGCAACGTCGTCCACGACTGCATCTACGGGATCAACCTCGCGTCGGAGATGGGCGGGCTCCTCGAGCGAATCCGCGTCACGAACAACCTCTGCTTCGGGAACTCGCTCCGCGGGCTGACCGTCGGCGACTACGGCGGCGTGGCGACCCACCCGATGAACGACCTCCAGGTCGTCAACAACACCTTCGCCGGGAACGGCACGAGCGGCTGGGGAGGCGGCATCGCCGTCGACAGCCGCGAGGCCCGCAACGTCGTCGTCAGGAACAACGTCGTGATCGGGCACCCCTCCTTCGGGATCCTCGTGGCTCTCGCGATTCCCGCCGGGTCCGTCACGGTCGACCACAACCTGATCGACGCCTATGTCGGGACGGTCGAGGAGGGTGAGACGCGCGGTACCGACGCCGTCGAGGCGGACCCACGGTTCGTCGACGCCAGCGCGCGCGACTACCACCTCTCCGCCGGCTCGTCCGCCCTCGACCGCGGGAACCCCGCCCTCGCGCCGTCCGTCGACTTCGACGGCGTCTCCCGCCCCCAGGGAAGCGCCGTCGACCTCGGCGCGTTCGAGCGGCCGGCCGGGCCGGTCTCTGCTTCCGCAACGCTCTTCGTCCCTGTCGTCCTCCGGAGCGAGGGTCGGGGCGGCTCGTTCTTCACCTCCGAGCTGACGATGACGAACCGCGGCGAAGGCGCCGCGTCGGTAAAGCTCGATTACACCGGCGTCGGGGGATGGCCCATCGGGAGCGCGACGACGTCGCTCGGCCCGCGGCGGCAGGTCGTCCTCCCCGACGCGATCGCGTGGCTCCGGTCGAACGGGGTCCCGATCCCGGCCACCGGGAACGCCGTGGGGACGCTCCGCGCGACCTTCAGCGGCCTCGCGGCGGCCCGGGACCCGGCCATCCTCGTCCGGACGACGACCCCCGTCCCTCCCGCCGCTCCTGTCGGCGGGGCCGGCCTGTCGTACGACGGCGTTCGCCTCGAGGACCTCCCGTCCGGCCCCGTCTTCCTCGGCGGGCTCCGAAGCGACGCCCCCGACCGTTCGAACGTAGCCGTGCAGAATGCCGGCGCCGCAGGGGATGGCGACGCGACGCTCCGCGTGACGCTCGTCTCCGGCGGCGCGTCCCCGGGAACGACCGTCGCGACCGAGACGGTCACCCTCGCTCCCGGCGGCTTCATCCAGATTGCCGTCCCGGACGGCTTCTTCGGGACGGCGCGGGTCGAGCGGATCGCGGGGACCGCCCCCTTCTATGCCTACGGCGTCGTCAACGACAACGCGAACTCCGACGGCTCCTTCGTGGCGCCGGTGACCGTCGCGTCGCTCGGGGGGAGCGAGCGGATCACGCTCCCCGTCGTCGTCGAGGCGTCTGTCTTCACGACCGAGGTCGTCGTGGCGAACGCCTCCGACACGGCCCGACGCGTTCACCTCACCCTCCACACCGAGGCGCTCGGGAACGACGGCGCGGCGATGACCCTCGACGTCCCCGCGGGCGGTCAGGTCGCGATCCCCGACTTCGTCGCGGCGCTGAGGGCCCGGGGCGTCTCCGTGCCGACGCCCGCCGTCGGCCCCCTCCTCGCGACCGCCGACGGCGACTCCACGAACGGCCTCTACGTCGGCGGACGGACCGGAAGCCCGGGAGGCGGCGGCCGCTACGGCCTCTTCTGCCCGGGGATCCCGACCGGACTCGCCGCGGCGGGGGCCGTCTGGCTGAACGGCCTGCAGCAGACGACGACGACGCGGACGAACCTCGCCCTCGTGAACACGGGCGAGGCGGACGGGAGCACCGACATCCTCCTCGTCGAGATCTGGGATGGCGCCACCGGCGCGAAGGCGGGCGAGACGAACGTCGAGGTCGGCGCGCTGCGACAGGTCCAGGTGAACGCCATCCTCACCCAGGTCGCTCCCGGGACGACGAACGGCTACGCCCGGATAACGCGAGTCTCCGGCGCGAACCCCTTCATCGCGTACGCCGTCCTGAACGACGGGGCTGTCCCCGGGGCGCGCAGCGGCGACGGCGCCTGGGTAACGAGCGACTGACTCCGGACCGCCGGTCGGCCCCGAGAAACGGGAAGAGCGCTCGCGGAGGTGCTGTCGTCGCACGCCCACGAGCGCCCCGAGCTCTGCCGCCGCGCGGCGACGCCCTGACCTACCAGGGGCGGACCCAGCCGCCCACGATCCAGTCGCCGTACTCGTCGTAGTAGCCGTCAACCCAGACGGCGCCCGGGAAGGGGGGCGCCAGCCAGCGCCCGTCGATCCAGACGCCGCCCGCGTACGGCGACATCATCCAGCGGCTTCCGACCCAGACCCTCAGATCGGGACGGCGGTAGTGCCCGCGGCGATACCTGTCGAGGCGATACGAGCTGTAGCGGTCGTCGCGGTGACGGTTCGGGTAGTTCCAGCGGCCGTCGCTCCTGTAGCGGTCGTAGTGGCCGCGGTCATTCCGGTTACGGTTGTAGCGGTTGCCGTGGTTCCGTCGTCCGTCGTTCCGCCGGTCGCGGTCGTCGTAGCCACGGTCCCGACCGTCGTTCCTCTGGCCGTGGTTGCGGTCGGCGAACTGCACCAGCGGGGGCGCCGGGAGGTGGCTCAGCACCTCGCGCGGAGACGGCGGCTTCGGGAGGTTCACGCTCAGGCGCAAATCCGCCAGGGCCGACGGCGCCACCACGAGGGCCAGGGCCGCCGTCGCGGCGAGCAGGATGTTCCGGTTGGCGTTCTTCATGTCGGTCCTCCTTGGACTTCCGGGAGCTCGCTGCTCCCACACCCGCCAATGCACCCGTGGTGCCAACCTCGAAAGTGGACGAAGAACGAGAACGGGCGAGAACGGAGAACGACGGAGAACGGGGTCAGTTCCGTTTTTCGTTGAAGGAATGAGTGAGGCCCGGAAGGAAACGCGAAAAGGGGCGCTCGAAGCGGTGCCCTCTTCGCACCCCCACGAGCGCCCCGGGTTCCGCCGCCATACAGCGGCGACCGGACTTACCGGTAGCGGGCCCTGACCCAGTAGCCCGGAATCCTGCGGCCGTGCAGGTCGTAGTGGCCATCGACCCATACAGCGCCCCGGTATGGCCGCACGACCCAGCGCCCCTCGACGAAGGCCCAGCGGGCGCGGTCACGGTATCGCCGGCCGTACCGGTCGTCCCTGTGGCGGTTCTCATAGTTCCACCGGCCGTCATAGGAACGCCGGCCCGGGCTCCGGTAGCCGAATTCGACGACCGGCGCCAGGAGCGGCGGGTGATGGCCCACGACGACGTGCGGCGGAGGAGGCAGGGGGAGGTTCACGTGGATCCGCACGTCCGCCAGGGCCGACGGCGCCACCGCGAGCGCGAGGGCGGCCGTCGCGGCGAGAAGGATGTTCCTGTGGGCGTTCTTCATGTCGGACCTCCTGGGACGTTCTCGGGAGCCCTTGCTCCCACCCCGTCCGTTGCAGTCCTGGTGCCAGCCCGTCGCGCTTCAGAAGGGTGATGCGAGTCACCGATTCGCGGCTCCGGAGAATCCGAGAGAGCCCGCAGGGCCGGGATCGCCCTCCCGGGAGGACGAGCCGGTCCCTCGTGTCGCTACGCCGCGTGTATCCGGTCCTCGAACGCGGCAAGCGCCGCCTTCGCCCCCTCGCCCATGGAGATGATGATCTGCTTGTACGGGGTCGTCGTGACGTCGCCCGCCGCGTAGATTCCCTTCGTCGACGTGCGGCACTTGTCGTCCACGACGATCTCGCCAAAGCGGTTGACGTCGACGAGTCCCCGCACGAGCCCCGAGTTCGGAGCGAGTCCGATCTGGATGAAGATCCCGTCGACCGGGATCGTCTTCTCGGCGTCGGTCCCGCGGTCGACGACCTTGATCCCCGTGACCTTGCTCCCGTCGCCGATGATCTCCGCGGTCCTGTGGTTCAGGACGACCTCGGTGTTCGACAGCTTCTTCAGGTTGTCGACGAGCACCTTGTCCGCCTTGAGCTCGGCCATGAACTCGATCACGGTCACGGAAGCGCAGATCCCCGCGAGGTCGATCGCCGCCTCGATCCCCGAGTTGCCTCCGCCGATGACGACGACCTTCTTGTCCTTGTAGAACGGCCCGTCGCAGTGCGGGCAGAAGGCGACGCCGTGCCCGATGTACTCCTTCTCGCCGGGGACGTTCAGCTCGCGCCACTGCGCGCCGGTCGCCACGATGAGCGACTTCGCCTGGAGCACCTCGCCTCCCGCGAGACGAATCGACTTGAGCGGCCCGTCCTCGATCGCCTCCACGCGGCGGTTGTCGAGGATCTCGACGGGGTAGCTGCGGACGTGCGCGAGGATGTCGGCCGCCAGCTTCTTCCCCTCGGTGCGGGTCGTCCCGATGAGGTTCTCGATGCCGACCGTCTCGAGGACCTGCCCTCCGACGTTCTTGGCGACGAGCGCCGTGCGGAGCCCCTTTCGGACGGAATAGATCGCTGCGGATGCGCCGGCCGGTCCTCCCCCGACGACGACGACGTCGTAGGGGTCGCGCGCCGGGAGGCCCAGGGCCGCGTCCGACGCTTCAGTACCGTAGCGCTCCTCGAGGGCGTCGATCAGCTCCGCGAGATCCGCCCGCCCCACGGAGACCTGGGCGTTCTCGTGGACCGGCGAGATCACCGTCGGCACGCCCTGGATCCCCAGCTTCTCGACCTCGTTCTCGGCAAGACCTCCGTCCACCATCTCGTGGACGAAGTCGGGGTGGATCAGGGCCATCTGGTTCAGCGCCTGGACGACCTCGGGGCAGTTGTGGCACGACAGGGAGACGAAGGTCCGGATCCTCACGGGGCCCTTGAGGTGCCGGATCCGGTTCTGCAGCCCTTCGTCGGGCTTCTTCCCGAGGCCCGCGGCGTTCAGGATCGCGAGGACGAGTGAGGAGAACTCGTGCCCTCCCGGGATCCCCCGGAAGTGGATCGACGCGGGGCGTCCTTCGGGCGCGACCTCGAAGGCGGGGATCGAGCTCGGCTCGCCCTCGACGCGGTGTACGACCTTCTGCGGGGCCGTGGCGGCGATGTCCTCCAGCATCGTCGTCAGCTCGCCCTGCTTCGGGTGGTCGGACGGCCGCTGACGGAGGACGATGGGCACCGGGAGCGCGCTGTAGAGCTGAACGAGCTGCGCGGAGAGGGAGGCGTCGAGCATTCGGTTCCTCTGTTCCTATTCGGGGGTGCGCGGGGACGGGCCGTGCGGCCGAAGGGAGACCCGGGCCAGGTGGCCCGGGCTCCCTGCGGGCCGGCGCCGGATCAGATCTTGCCGACGAGGTCGAGGCTGGGCTTGAGGGTCTCCGCGCCCGGGGTCCACTTGGCGGGGCAGACTTCGGCGGGGTGCTTGGCGACGTACTGGGCCGCCTGGACCTTGCGAAGGAGCTCCGAGGCGTCGCGACCGATGCCGTTGTCGTGGATCTCGGCGATCTTGACCTGCCCCTCAGGGTTGACGACGAACGTCCCGCGGTAGGCGAGGCCGGCCTCGTCGATGTGAACGCCGAACGCCATGGTGAGCTGGTGGGTTGGGTCGGCGAGCATCACGTACTGGATCTTCTTGATCGTCTCGGACGCGTCGTGCCAGGCCTTGTGGGTGAAGTGGGTGTCGGTCGAGACGGAGTAGATCTCCACGCCCATCTTCTTGAATTCGGCGTAGTGGTCGGCCAGGTCGCCCAGCTCGGTCGGGCAGACGAACGTGAAGTCGGCCGGGTAGAAGAAGAGGATCGACCACTTGCCGGCGAGGTCCTTGTTCGAGACCTCCTTGAACTGGCCGTGCTGGTAGGACTGCACCTTGAACTCGGGGAGCTGGCTGTTGATGACGCTCATTCACGTACTCCTTGTTTGTTGCAGCGGGCGTTCGCCTCACTTTTTTAGATTACGTCTAAATACATCAAACGGATTCAGAAGTGAAGTCTTCCGTGCAAACTGGTCGCTCGTTGGGCTCAGAACCCGAGGCTCGCAAGCTCGAGTCTTGCGCCCACAACAACACAGAAGGCACTGATATATAAGCGGTTACTGGGGCTTTGCGGAAGCGTCGGTCTCTTCGTCTTCTTCCGAGTCCCTAGAATCCGGCATGCTCGAGATCGCCGTCATCCTCGCCCTCGTCGTCGTGAACGGCCTCTTCGCCGGGGCGGAAATCGCCGTCCTGACGATCCGCAGGACGCGCATCGCGGAGCTCGTCGATGAGGAGCGCGCCGGCGCCGCGGCGCTCGCCGCCCTGCGCGCCAACCCCGAGG